>JBAYUF010000004.1 GCA_041675205.1 Patescibacteria group bacterium
CGCGTGCCATCTTTCCACCCTCACTCGGACGGAATTCGACACTGTGCACACGAACCCCTGGTGGGATGTGTAGCAGTGGCATGCGATTTCCGGTGGCAATGGCAATCTGTTGTAGCGATGAGCTAATCGTGTCCCCCACCTTGAGGCCATCCGGAGCAATAATGTAGGCCTTGGTAGCATCTGGGTATGTGATGAGCGCAAGGTGCGCGCTGCGGTTTGGGTCATATTCAATAGCCGCAATGGTTGCAACTTCGTCATAGCGAGTCCGACGGAAATCAACGATACGAACATACCGTCTGGCACCACCGCCACGATGACGCACAGTAATTTTCCCTTGGTTGTTTCGACCGCCACTTCGTCGTTTAAAAAAGATGAGTGACTTTTCTGGCTCGCTTTTTGTGAGCACGTCAAACGACTGCACGCTCGACTTACGGCGACCAGGAGACGTTGGTTTGTGAATGCGTACTGGCATAGAATTAGACGCCTTCAATTACCGTAATCGACTTACCCTTTGGTAGCGTTACAACGGCTTTCTTCCAGTCGCTCGTCCAGCCACTGGCGTTACGACGCAAACGCTCCTTGCCTCGAACTTTAATAACATGCACGGCAACGGGACGAATGCCATACACTGCCTCAACAGCCAAAGCGATGGTAATCTTGTTCGATCGCTGACTGACCGCGAAGACATACTGATTCATAGCTGCCAGGTGCGCAGCCTTCTCTGTAACCACTGGTCGAACAAGTACGCCATTCTGTGCCGCTACTTTCTTGGCAGCTGCTGCTTTCTTGGTAGTTTTCTTTTCCACAGGCTTTACCGCCGTGCTCCCTTTTGCAATCTTAGGAGCGGCCACAGGTGCTTCGTCTGCTTGGAACAATTTCTCTAAAATACTCATACTGTTTTTTCTGCCTTGTCACGCTTGGCGAACCAGGCTTCCATCGCCACAACGCCTTCCGGTGTCGTGAGCGTGTACTCGGCGCCAATAATAGTTTTGATATTCAAACTGTCGGTACGAATTGCTTCAAAGCCCTTGAGGTTCCGTGTTGAACGCTTCAATGAGTCACTGATAGTTGGCACCACAACAACGGTCTTTGGTTGACGAGTCGCTTTGATGGCCGTGAGTATGGCTTTGGCCACACCGCTAAAATCTTTCGTTTTGCCAGCCTCAGGAAGAGACTCCATAACCAAGAAACGCTGCGCACCAACCTTGTCAGACAATGCCATGAGTAACGCCTTGCGTCGCATCTTCTTGTTTATCTTCACGCTGTAGTTGGCGTCATTTCGAGGACCAAACGTAACTCCACCACCACGCCAAATAGGAGAACGACTGGAACCGTGACGAGCACGACCTGTTCCCTTCTGCTTCCATGGCTTCTTACCACCACCACGAACGTCCGCTCTCGTTTTTGTGTGCGCTATAACTTTTCGAGCGTTTGCTTGCTCAGCCACAACGGCTTGCTGAATGAGGAGCGCATTTGCCGGTACGGCAAAGAAACGGTCGCTCAGCTCTCGCTCGCCCGTTTGCACACCCTTTAAATTAAAGACTGGAACTTTTGCCATAGAATTACAGCGCGTTACGAAGCAGCACAACCGAATGTCGCGCTCCTGGCACAGCTCCCTTAACAAGAAGCTCTCCGGCAGCTGCATTGACGGCAATAACTTTGAGATTAGAAACAGTTATCTGGCCACCACCCATGCGCCCGGCCATTCGTGTTCCTTTAAAGACGTGCTGCACACCACCGGCACCAATTGAACCAGGCATTCGGACCTGGTCTTTGTGACCGTGCGTCTTTGGACTACCGTGGAAGCCATGACGCTTCACGACACCTTGAAATCCCCGACCCTTTGAAGTGCCGGTAACGGTTACCATGTCTCCGACAGTGAACTGCGTTAGGTCAACCGAATCACCAATGGCCACTGCTGGAATTACTTCACCAGCCCAGGGTCGAAACTCTCGTACCGTTCTGAACTTGCCATGGGTACCAAAATGACCAAGTAGTGCCTTTGTAAGATTGCGACGTTCACCAGTGGCGAGCTGCAAGGCCGTGTAGCCATCGCGCTCGGTTGTACGAATGCCGGTAACAACACACGGCGAAACTGAAATTACAGTCACCGGTACCACGCGGCCGTCGGCCTCGCGATGTTCTGACATGTTCTTTTTTGTACCGATGATGAATTTCATATCGTTAGTAACGTGGAGGTCGAACCCGAGGGCCGACCTCCACGTATGAAGGGTAACGGCTCGGGTACTTTCTCCGCAGAGCGGAGAGTTGCCTCGGAGAACTATAAGATGTGTTTTAGAACTACATTTTTATTTCAATGTCGACGCCAGCGGGAAGGCTGAGACCCATGAGGGCATCAATCGTCTTTGCTGTCGGCTCCACTATGTCAATCAATCGCTTGTGCACCCGGATTTCGAATTGGTCGCGAGCATCTTTATCGATGAACGGAGACCGCATGACGGTAAATCGGCTCTTCTCTGTTGGCAGCGGTATTGGGCCAACAACGTTTGCCCCAGATCGAATGGCAGTATCCATTATGGTTCGAGCCGACGCATCAATGATTTTATGATCATAGGCTCGAATCTTAATGCGAACACGCTGCTGAAATTCTTCAGGCGCGCCTGCCACTTTTGGGTGTACTGCTGTCTTGGCCATGTGAGCTGTTGTAGAAAGAGCGATTCCGCAGTGGCGACGAGACCTTACTTCGTAATCTTCGTAACGACGCCCGCACCAACGGTGCGGCCACCTTCACGAATAGCGAAGCGAGTCTTGTCTTCGAGGGCCACTGGTACCATTAATTTAACCGTTACTGCTGTTGTGTCGCCAGGCATAACCATTTCGGTTCCGGCTGGCAAGGAAATCTCACCGGTCACGTCAGTAGTTCGGATGTAGAACTGTGGCTTGTAACCAGTCAAGAATGGCTTGTGTCGACCGCCTTCTTCCTTTGTCAGTGTGTACACCTCAGCTTCAAATTCGCTGTGTGGTGTTACTGAACCCGGCTTGGCGAGGACTTGACCACGATCAACGTCATCCTTCTTGGTTCCACGAAGCAACACACCAGCGTTGTCGCCCGCGCGGCCTTCGGAAAGTGACTTGTTGAACATTTCAATACCGGTAACGGTGGTCTTAACGGTGTCGCGCATACCAACCAATTCAACCTCTTCACCGACCTTCACCATACCGCGCTCGATACGACCCGTTACCACTGTGCCACGACCTTCAATGGAGAAGATGTCTTCAATTGGCATAAGGAACGGCTTGTCGGTCTCTCGAACTGGCTCTGGAACGTAGTCGTCAAGCTGCGCAACGAGATCCAAAATAGGTTTGGCGTATTCACCGGTTGGGTTCTCAAGGTCTTTCAAAGCTGAACCACGAATGATTGGTGTCTTGTCGCCTGGGAATTGGTACTTCGTCAGTAACTCACGCACCTCTTCTTCAACGAGGTCGATAAGCTCTGGATCAGACACCATGTCAACTTTATTGATGAAAACAACAATGCAAGGAACACCCACCTGACGAGCAAGTAAAATGTGCTCTCGAGTTTGTGGCATTGGTCCGTCTGTTGCGGAAACAACCAGAATAGCGGCGTCCATTTGAGCCGCACCAGTAATCATGTTTTTGACGTAGTCAGCGTGACCAGGACAGTCAACGTGTGCATAGTGCCGCTTGTCAGACTCGTATTCTACGTGCGCGGTGGCAATAGTAATACCTCGAGCCTTTTCTTCAGGCGCTTTGTCGATTTCGTCAACACCCTTCTTTTGGGCAGTTTTACCAGCTGCGCCAAGTACCGACAGCAAGGCTGCGGTTAAGGTTGTCTTTCCGTGGTCTACGTGCCCGATAGTACCGACGTTAATGTGCGGCTTCGAGCGGTCAAACATGTCTGCCATCTTGGTAGCTCCCTTGGACGACCCCCGTCAGACGGGGTTTTACCCAGTCGCCCAGATATAAAAAAAGATAATAAATTCCTTCATGAAACAGCCGCTTTGGGCTGAAAACTAGCCGACGCATCTAGCGTCGCTCTACATACTATCAGCCGATTACACGGGTGTCAACCCGCACTCGCCTACTTCTTCGCTCGTTCACCAATGATGACCTCGGTAACGTTTCGAGGTACATCAACGTACTGAGCAAATTCCATGGAGTAGCTGGCACGACCTTGAGAAATTGAGCGAAGCTCGGTCGCGTAGCCGAACAATTCGGCCAGCGGCACAATGGCGTCAATGATGCGCATCCCCGACCGCTCTCGCATCTGCTGCACCTGCCCACGCTTGGAGTTCAAGTCACCAATAACGTCACCCATAAACTGCTCTGGTGTTACGACTTCAACTTTCATGACTGGCTCTAACAGCACCGGCCCAGCTTTCTTACAGGCGGCTTGCAGGGCCATGGAAGCAGCTACTTTAAAGGCCGCTTCAGAAGAGTCAACGTCGTGGTACGAACCGTCGTACACGGCGACCCCAACGTCGATGAGCTGATAACCAGCCACGATACCGCGGTCCAAAGCTTCTTCAGCACCTTTGCGAATTGGGTTGATGTACTCGCGAGGAATGGCACCACCCTTAACCTCATCTTTAAATTCAAAACCTGCCCCAGCCTCTCGTGGATAAACGCGAAGCCAACAGTGACCGTACTGACCACGACCACCAGATTGCTTAATGTACTTCCCTTCTGCTTCGGCCGTTTTACGAATAGTTTCTCGATACGCCA
Source organism: Patescibacteria group bacterium (assembly GCA_041675205.1). Lineage (NCBI taxonomy): Bacteria > Patescibacteria group bacterium. Next base: position 4,708 of record JBAYUF010000004.1, read on the forward strand.
CCTGTGGCTTACCAACGTTGGCTTCAACTTTAAATTCCCGCTTCATGCGGTCGACAATGATGTCGAGGTGGAGTTCTCCCATGCCGGCAATGATGGTCTGGCCAGTTTCCTCGTCACTTCGCACCCGGAATGTTGGGTCTTCCTCGGCCAATTTCTGCAAGGCCACGCCCATCTTCTCTTGGTCAGCCTTCGTTTTTGGTTCAACAGCCACAGAAATAACTGGTTCTGGGAAAGTAATTGACTCAAGAACGACTGGGTGCGCTGGATCACAAATAGTGTGACCAGTGAAGGTGTTCCCAAGACCAACTGCCGCCGCAATGTCCCCAGCGTAAACCATATCAACGTCTTCACGACTGTTGGCGTGCAAACGAACAATTCGCCCAATACGTTCTCGGTTCCCTGTTGTTGTGTTTAATACGTACGAACCGGCGCTCAATGTTCCTGAGTACACCCGGAAGAAACACAGCTTACCGACAAAGGGGTCAATGGCCACCTTAAAGGCCAGGGCTCGAAACGGAGCGCTGTCATCGGCCTTAATTTTAATTTCTTCTTCCAAATTGTCTGGGTTCTTACCAATAACTTCCGGGGTGTCGATTGGTGAAGGAAGATACGCAACAACACCGTCGAGTAGTTCCTGCACGCCCTTGTTTTTGAGTGCCGAACCACAAAACACAGGAATAATTTTACGATTAATAGTTCCGACGCGAAGTGCCCGCTTCAAGTCCTCAAGCGACGGTTCTGTGCCGGCAAAAAACTGCTCCATCAATTTCTCATCTTGCTCGACAATTGCTTCGATTAAACGAGCGCGGTACTCTTCAACTTTTTCTTTCATGTCTTCTGGAACGTCACGCTCTTCAAACTTCGTTCCGAGTTCGTCGAGGTACACAATGGCTTTGCGTTCGAGCAGGTTGATGATGCCCTGAAATTTATCCTCGGAACCAATTGGTAATTGCACCGGGTAGGCGTCTTTCGTGAGGCGCTCGTGGATGGAAGCCATGTCAGCGTAGAAATCTGCACCGGTTCTATCCATTTTGTTAATGAAGCAGATTCGAGGCACGCTGAATTTATCTGCTTGGTGCCACACTGTTTCCGATTGCGGCTCAACCCCGGCGACCCCATCAAAAACAACGACCCCACCGTCTAGAACACGCAGCGACCGCTGCACTTCAACAGTGAAGTCGATGTGACCTGGTGTGTCGATAATGTTGATGCGGTGCTCTTTCCAAAAGCAGGTTGTGGCAGCGGCGGTAATGGTGATACCCCGTTCTCGCTCTTGCTCCATCCAGTCCATGGTTGCTTCACCTTCGTGCACCTCACCAATTTTGTGCTTCTTTCCAGTGTAAAAAAGGATTCGCTCAGTTACCGTTGTCTTCCCCGCGTCAATGTGGGCGATGATACCGATATTCCTGGTTTTTTCGAAAGTATAATCTCGGGGCATAAAAAGAATGCTATATGCTATACGCTATAAGCTATACGTAAAAGCAGTGCGTATGTCGTTAGGCGTAAAGCGTAGAGCGATTTAACGGGCGAAGTGAGAGAATGCTCGGTTAGACTCGGCCATGCGGTGAATATCAAGTTTCTTTTTAATTGCGGCACCTTCATTGTTTGCCGCCGCCATGACCTCACCAGCCAATTTTTGAGCCATTGGTCGACCCTTGCCGTTGTTCGCCGCAGCAATCAACCAACGGAAAGCCAGCATCTGACGGCGTTCGGCGCGCACCGGAACCGGAATCTGATAGTTACCACCGCCAACTCGCTTGCTACGAACTTCAACAACTGGCGAGACATTTTTAACCGCTTCCTCAAAAATTACAACTGGATCTTTTTGCGTCTTTTCAGCAACGATTTCGAGCATACCGTACACAATTTTCTGCGCCACGGTCTTTTTCCCGCGCTCCATTACGCAATTAATGAACTTGGCGACATCAGCCCGGTGAAATTTCGGGTCTGGTTCTGTTGTGCGCTTTGGTGCTTGTTTTCCTCGCATATTTTAAATTACTTCTTTTTCGGCTGCTTGGCTCCGTAGCGACTGCGGCTGCGCTGTCGGTTTGCCACACCCTGCGTGTCATACACACCTCGAACAATGGTGTACCGAACACCAGGCAAGTCTTTCACCCGACCACCACGAATAAGCACGATTGAGTGTTCTTGAAGATTATGACCAACCCCTGGAATGTAGGCGGTAACTTCCATGCCGTTCGACAACCGAACACGGGCAATCTTTCGAAGCGCCGAGTTTGGTTTCTTTGGTGTTTGGGTGGTTACCTTTAGACAAACGCCACGCTTGAACGGGCTACCCTGGGGAAGCTCTCGTCGACGACGGTGCAACGTATCAAGGGTCGTCTGCATAGCAGGCGCCTCTGATTTTGTCTTTTTACTTTTTCGAGCTCCTCGTCGGAGCTGGTTCATCGTAGGCATGTAGAAAAATGAAGCGTAAACAAAAGTAGACCCGTACGAACCCGTGATCTACTTATTCGCGAATCTTGGGATCACTGCATTACTACACAGTGGCAAAAGTGTACGAAAAGAAGGCTTCCCCGTCAAGCCCTAGTAGCGCAATGTCTGAAGGAGCACTCCGAAGCCATTTTGTCCAAGGAAAGCTCTGGTTATGGCAAATATGACAGGAGTTAAGATACTCGCGAAAAAGATGAGGAAAACAAGGAATAACATGAATCCATAGCGCTCGAGGTAGTCCCGAACCACTCCAAACCGCTCTGGCAGAATGGCTAGCAATACATGCGAGCCATCAAGGGGCGGCAAGGGAACAAGGTTGAAAATTGCCAAAAGTATATTTGCGTAAACAACAATTCCTAAAATGCCGGTCATTATCTCAGGTAGTGGTACAAAACGAACAAGTAACGCACAAACGAGAGCGAGCGCTACATTTCCGAGTGGGCCAGAAATGCCCACAAGTGCCGAACCGTACTTTGGAAATCGCAGGTTGTACGGATTAAACGGCACGGGCTTCGCGGCCGCAAACATAAAGCGGCCACCCGTACCAATAAACAAGAGTAGCGGCAGTAGCACCGTGGCAAACGGATCAATGTGTGCCATGGGGTTCAAGGTCAAGCGACCCAGGTCTTTGGCAGTTCTGTCCCCTAGCTGGTCAGCCGTCCACGCGTGTACGTACTCGTGAAAAATGGCAGACAAAAATAAAATGACAAAAAATGAAATGGCAATAATCATAGTAGAGAAAGAATACAAGACGACCACAAATGACGCCAGAGTTTCTGGCTACTAATTCCGCCACCACTATTCACTATGCTTGACGTTTTCAAGGGTTTTTTGCTAGCATGCCGGCACGCTTCTCTAAAGAAGAGATCATCAGCATACTATATGGCAAAAATTTGCGATCAATGCGGCCGAGGCTCAGCGAAGGCGAACAGCCGTAGCCACTCAAACATTGCGACTATCCGTAGACAACACATTAACTTGCAGAGCCGTACGATAGACGGTAAGCAAGTCAAAATCTGTACCTCTTGCCTTCGAACGAACGTAAAGGTTACCGCATAAATTTGAATTTTACATAAAAACAACCCCGACATACCGTCGGGGTTGTTTTTTGCATTAAAAAGACCCCTTACGGGGTACTTAATTCCATGGGTGGAATTTTGAGGGTGCCTTTAGAATCGCAACTTCTGCCACTGGTCTGGTTTTGGCTCTAGGATAAGAGGACGATTCACCGATATCCCGATTTCGTTGTGATAATCACTTCGAACGGGCAACGGGAATTAACGCCGCACGGGCTCTCACTCATCAGCCAAGGCTGACGGGTATCTGAGCCGCTATGTGCCCAGGTTGTCCCAAAACAGGTTCCAGTGGTTGTGAAGCTGCTGTCCCACTAACGGGACCATTAAAGAGTAGCACTGATAAAGCATTGGGTCAATTTGTATTTTTTTAAACGGAAACGGGGCGAGGAAGGCTTTGCAGTCTCTTCCCCGCCCCGTTGAACCTGACTTAATGACGCTAGCTTCCCTCCGAAAGCACGTCACTGGGGTGGGCTAACCCCTTCTCATGGCGTTCGCTGTCGGGCTATTCCCCGACGTCGCGTTCGCAGACCTCGAAACCTTCCCACACGGTCTCCGTGCTGACGGTGTGGGAAATCCCCGTCCACGGCTGACCTCCGACCGGCGAGTGGTCGAAGTTCGTCGTCGCCCTGCGATCGGTACTCTCGTACGACCACTGGCGATAGTCAGTCTTCCCTCCCGACCCGTAAAACGTCGCGGGCGCGCAGGGATTCGTGACAACGTCGAAAAACAGTTTCTCACCGTTCCGACGCTGCACCACGATGGAGCCGTCGGGCGATTCCGTGAAGCGACCGCGCAGTCCTTCACCACCACCACTGCCGCCGTTGCCGTCAGACTGCCACACGGACAGTCCGGCCGTGCAGGCGCTGTACTCGCCATACGCATCGAATGAGTACCGGCAGCAGCTCAACGCCGAGACCCAGGACGAACGGTGGACGTACGAGCCGGTCGCCTCGTCGCAGTACTGCTCATCCGTCGTAGAGTAGGCGGTCGTGCAGTATTGCGTGCTGCCCGAGATGGGCTGCGGCGTCGTCTGCTCGGGGGCGGCCACCAACCGCTGCATCGCCTGCTGCTTGGCGATTTTCCGGTCGAGCCGACGGTCGACCTTCTCCATCGCCTTTTCCTTGGCGAGGTCGGCGGCATTGCTCTGGGTCACGACGCCGATCTGTGCCATGACCGCCGACGGCTGTTCGAGCCGACAGTCGGTCGGTTCGACGCAGCTCTGCTGCGCGAGGGCCGACGACACGGAAAGAGCGACGGCAAAAACTGCCAAAAACATACGAACTTTCTTCATGACTGACTCCGATGCTCTCGTGATAAAAGAAACCGCTGAATGCAGCTTCTATAACGAGAACAAAACAGAATGACAAAAAAACTTGCAAATGTCAATACCAACAGAAGCCCTTGCAGGGGCTTCTGTTGGCCATACGCAATACGCTTTATGCTTTACGAACTACAGCAAAATTCTGCTCAGTTCTCGTATGACGTAGTGCGTATATCGAGTGCGTATAGCGTACGGCGTAATGCGTATCGCTTGCCTACGTGTCTCCCAATATTCCTTCGGAACCAACACCATGCTTCCCGCGATATCGTTTTCTTCCCGCTACTTTTAATCGAATAAGTGACCGTTGTAACTCGGCTGCGGCCGCAATGTAATGTTCAGAATCTTCACGGATGCCTTCCATGGCTTGCTTGGCCCGCTCGCGCGCTGCCTCGGCTCTGGCAATATCAATTTCTTCAGCCCGTTCTGCCGCGTCTGCTAAAATAACCAGTTCATTGCCTGAGCGCATTTCAGCGAATCCACCAGTAACTGCCATAACGACTTCGTCATTCCCCTGCCTCGCGACCAGTTCGCCAGAAGCAAGCTCGCTTACCAGAGGAATATGATTTGGCAAAACAGTAATCTGCCCACTCGTTGTGGGGATAGTCACCTGTTCAACTTCAGCCCGAAAAACAGTTCGCTCTGGAGTTGTAATTTCAAAGGTTAATGTTGCCATAAGCACACTAAGCCGTACGCACTACGCTGTACGTTATATGGATAGAGATTTTGGCTGCGTAGAGCATAAAGCGTATAGCCGATGAAGTTTCGGCCTTAAGCCGAAACTTCATCAATGGTTCCTTTCATGTAAAACGCCTGCTCTGGTTTGTCGTCGTGCTTGCCCGCGAGTATCTCGGCAAAACCACGGACTGTTTCGCTGAGCGGCACGTACTTCCCTGGGGTACCAGTAAACTGCTCAGCCACAAAGAATGGCTGCGAGAGGAAGCGTTGAATTTTACGCGCTCGGCTAACAATGCTCCTGTCTTCGTCAGACAATTCTTCAATGCCGAGAATAGCGATAATATCTTGCAAGTCCTTGTAGCGCTGCAATACCTTCTGCACGCTGCGGGCAACTCGGTAGTGCTCTTCACCAACAACGTCGGGCGAAAGAATTGTTGAACTTGAATCGAGCGGATCAACAGCTGGATAAATACCGAGTTCAGCCAGAGACCGGGCGAGCGTAACGGTTGAATCAAGGTGAGCAAACGTTGTGGCTGGGGCTGGGTCGGTCAAGTCGTCAGCCGGAACATACACCGCCTGCACTGAGGTTACCGAACCTTTGGTTGTTGAAGTAATTCGCTCTTGCAGCTCACCCATTTCTGTAGCTAAGGTTGGCTGATACCCCACGGCCGACGGAATACGACCAAGGAGTGCCGACACTTCAGCACCAGCTTGGGTGAAGCGGAAAATGTTGTCGATAAACAGCAGCACATCTTTTCCTTCACCATCTCGGAAATATTCAGCCAAGGTTAAACCGGTAAGCGCCACACGAAGGCGCGCCCCGGGTGGCTCGTTCATCTGCCCGAAAACAAGTGCGGTTTTACCAAGCACCCCAGACTCTTTCATTTCATGATACAAATCATTCCCCTCACGGGTTCGTTCACCAACACCGGCAAACACTGAGTAGCCACCGTGTTCTGACGCGATATTACGGATGAGTTCTTGAATGATAACGGTCTTTCCGACTCCTGCGCCACCAAACATTCCCACTTTCCCACCCTTGGTAATTGGGGCAAAAAGATCAATAACTTTAATGCCTGTTTCCAGTACTTCAGTCTTTGTCGACTGCTCCATAAAGCTCGGCGCGGCACGATGAATTGGCAATCGCTCTTTAGCGGTAACTGGGCCAAGGCCATCAATAGGTTCACCGAGCACGTTGTACATTCTGCCCAAACTTTCTGTTCCAACCGGCACCGTTAACGGGCTACCAGTGGCGGTAACGGTTGTTCCCCGCTCTAACCCGTCAGTGGAAGACATGGCAATGGTACGCACCAAGCGCGACGAAAGATGCTGCTGCACTTCAAGCACTAATCTATCTTGGTCCTTCCCTTTCCGTTCCACATCTAACGCTTCCAGCAAGGCCGGAAGTTTATCTGAGAATTCAACGTCAACAACTGGGCCGATAATTTGTCGAACGGTGCCGGTGATTTTTGTCATAGCAATTATTTATGCGCCAATAGCCATACGGCCAGCGCTGATTTCTGCAAGTTCACGGGTAATACCTCCTTGGCGCAACTGGTTTAGAGTGAGGGTGAGGTCGGCGCTTAAATCTTTGGCGGCGTCCGAAGCGTTTCGCATAGCAAGCATTCGAGCAGCATGTTCAGAAGCATTTGCTTCCTGCACCGCTTGATAGAGCTGCATTTCCAAAAGTCGCGGCACTAGCTCATTTAGCAGTGTTGCGGCGTCAGGCTCAAAAACATGGTGCGCAGCATCTGTTACTGATTCTGGTGCCTCGTCATGCATTGTGTGACCGAGCATTTCGTCAGGGGACTTAAGAGGAAGTAATCGTCGCACGCGCGGCTCTTGACGGAGCATGGAAACAAAGTCAGTGTACGCTACTGCCACCTCATCGTACGTGCCGGCCAAGTAGCCATCAAACGCCAGACGAACAATTGGTGTTACCTCAACGACTGTGCCACCTCGTTCATCGCGCTCAAAATCTGCCACCACTTTCACCGCACGTTTCATCAAATAATCTCGCCCTTTCTTCCCAAGCGCCACGACAGACACTTCCACGTCACTGTCACTTCCAGCTACATACTGTCGGGCAGCTTCAGAAACTTTTGTATTGTACCCACCAGCCAAACCACGATTTGAAGATACTGTAATAATAAGTATGTTCTTGATTGGTCGGACATTTAAAAGCGGATGCACACCGCGAAGCTTACTGGTAACCGAAAGCAACATATCCCACGCTAATGACGCGTAGCGACGTGAACGCTGCACCGCCGAAACGGCTCGCTGCATTTTAGCCGCCGACACCAGTTCCATGGCGCGCGTAATCTGGCGGATATTCTTTACCCCGCGAATACGACGTTTAATTTCTCTGGTGGAGCCTGGCATAGTTAGGCCTGGTAACTTTTAATTGCTTCTGTCAGTAACGCCATGTCTTCGTCAGTTATGGCCTTGGTTTCGTCTAATCGCGCAGCCAAATCACGGTACGCGGAGCGCACATGTTTGATAAGGCCTTTCTCCCACGCTTGCACATCTTCAACTGGCACCGTATCAATAAAACCGTTCACGGCGGCAAAAATTGCAATGACTTGGTCAATAACGTCGTACGGCGAATATTGTGGTTGGGTGAGGAGTTCTGTTACCCGTTTGCCGCGTTCAATACTAGCCTTCGTGTTTTCATCGAGGTCTGAGCCGAATTGCGCAAAGGCTGCCAATTCACGATATTGCGCTAAATCAAGTCGCAGCTTACCAGATACCTTTTTCATGGCCTTCACTTGCGCCGCAGAACCAACCCGCGAAACGGACAGACCAACGTTTAATGCCGGCCGTATACCTTGGTAGAACAAATCAGATTCAAGGTAAATTTGGCCGTCGGTAATAGAAATGACGTTCGTCGGAATATAGGCAGACACGTCGCCGGCTTGTGTCTCAATAATAGGGAGCGCCGTGAGTGAACCACCGCCACGTTCGTCACTCAGTCGTGCTGCTCGTTCTAATAAGCGAGAGTGAAGATAAAAAACATCACCAGGGTACGCTTCACGACCAGGCGGACGTTTCAAGAGAAGCGAAATCTGCCGATAGGCAACTGCATGCTTTGAGAGGTCGTCATACACAACGAGGGCGTCTTTCCCGTTTTCAAGGAAGTATTCGCCAATAGCGCAACCAGTGTAGGGTGCCAAGAATGAAAGCGCCGCAGAGTCAGAGGCACCAGCCACAACCACAGTCGTGTACTCCATGGCGCCGCGCGCCTGAAATTCAGCCACAATCTTGGCCACCTTTGATTCCTTCTGCCCGATAGCAACATAAATGCAGTGCACGCCCTTCCCTTGCTGGTTAATGATGGTATCCACCGCAATGGCTGTTTTCCCCGTCTGCCGGTCGCCAATAATAAGTTCACGCTGACCACGACCAATTGGAATCATGGCATCAATGGCTTTAATACCTGTTTGGAGTGGCGTGTCGACTGATTTTCGATACATGACCCCAGGCGCGATACGTTCGACCGGTTGCATGATGGATTCACCCTTCAATGGCCCCTTACCGTCAATTGGCTCACCAAGTGGGTCAACAACACGACCGACGAGCGCCGGACCAGTTGGAACCGAGAGCACTTCCCCACTGCCGACCACCGTGTCGCCAGCAGAAAGTTTTGTGCTTTCCCCAAGCACAACCACACCAATGACGTCTTCGAGCAAGTTTAAAGCCACCCCGTAGACTTTTTCACCCAGGGCACTCGTAAACACCAGAAGTTCGGCTGACTTCGTATTCGGTAAACCCGCCACGGTCGCGATGCCGTCACCGACATCGAGTACGGTACCAACCGCACTTGCGGTGACTGGTACGTCAGCCGCTTCAAGCTTTTTCTTAAGCTGCTCAACAATTGTTTGTGCCAGTGTTGCCATAATTTAATCTTTCTTCATGAGTAGACCAAGGGTAGTAAGTGCGCCCTGAACGGATGCATCAACCGCTACACCTTCGCGGCGTAACGTAAACCCACCAAGAAGCTCGGGTTGTTCGGCGACTATCACGTCACCAAACTGCTCGAACTCCTTTGCACTGTGTGGATGAGCGACACGAACCGTACCTTGCACTTTCTTCTCGTATGTATGAGCTTCTCGCTCTACAGCCTCAAGGAGCGCCGGTACTAATGGCTGCAAACGTTCGGCCGTCAGCACGCTAACGAAGCGATCAAGCACCACGCTGGCTGCACGCGGCGACGACGCCGCTCTGTAACTATCAACTAACGCGCGCGCGTAGGCACTTATATTTTTCATACGCGCGTCTCTTTTAAGACTTCCGTCACCAACTTTTTATCAAGCTTGACGTCAATGGTGCCCCTGAGCGCCTTCTCGGCTGCGAGAACCACGAGGTCAGCCGCAGAATTTCTCACTTCAACCAGTAACTGAGCCTTCGCCGCCGTTAATTCAACTGCAGTCCGCTCTTTAATGCTATCGGCCTTCTTTTCGGCGTCTACCACAGATGCCGCTATAATCCGTTTCGCTTCGTCATCTGCCTTGGTCAACAGCGCCGCCGCTTTCTCTTTTGCCTCAGCCATAATGCGTTCACGCGTCACCGCAACGGTTTCTAATTCCTGTTTGGCACGTTCAGCACCCGCTAAACCTTCCGCAATCCGACTCGAGCGGTCGGCCATATGCTTCGTGAGTGGTCGAAACAACAAGTACCACAACAAGGTTGCTAACAACCCGAAGTTTATTAGTTGCGCCAAAAAAAGCCGCACATCAAGACCCAACGCCCCAGCGACGCCCGTTGGTTCAACAGCCTCAGCGGCCGAAACTATGCTAATGATGTCCATCGGTTGGTAAGCACTGAGTAACCGTATCGCAACGGTTACCGAAACAGCGCTAGAGAGTGAACGCTACAACTAATGCGTAAATGGCAATGGCTTCAGCAAACGCCATACCAAGAAGCATAGGAACGAACAACTTATCGGCTGACTCTGGGTTACGACCAATAGACTCCATTGCTTTACTCGCGATTTTACCAATCGCCCACGCTGGCATTACACCTCCAAATGCAATGGCAAATGCCTTTGCTCCGATAGCCATCAATTCTCCGAGTTCCATATGTGTAAAAAAAATGAATAAGTTAGTACCTACGCAAACCGCTGAGTGACTTAAGGCCCCGCTGCGCGGGACTCCTGATAATCTAAAACATTTCTATGTCGAAATGCCTCAATCAGGCTGCCATCAAGCGTACTTTATGCAACGAAGTATGCCCGAAGTTGTTAAGAAATGCAAGGGTTTTTAATGTGTTGCCTCTAGGTCGGTTGTTGCCATGGTTAGGTACACAAGGGTAAGCATGGCAAAGACTGTCGCCTGAATGAAGCCAACCAAGAATTCCAAAAGGAGAAACGGCAGTGGCACAATCAGTGCGATGAGCCCGGCCATCACTGTTAATAACACTTCCCCTGCAAAAATGTTCCCAAATAGACGTAGGCTAAGGCTAACTACTTTCGCAACTTCACTGATGATTTCAATGAGCCCAACAAAAAACTCTATGATGCCAACAAAAATGTTAACGCCTCCCTTGCGAAGCGAGCGCCACAAAGTGCCCAGTTTTATAAAGCGGTCGCTGTATTTCCAAAACCCAATAGCCACAACACCGAGCACGTGCGAGGACACGACTGCCACAACAGCCATGGCGACGGTTAAATTGAGATCTGCATTGGCCGGTCGTAGTAGTGGCAATTTCACTAGCTCACCATGTTCGTCTGCCAGAATGTTCAATGAACCGATGCCGGGCAATACCCCAAGCCAGTTGGAAATCAGGATAAAAAAGAAAAGACTCGCCACGATTGGGAAAAATTTCATTGACTTTTCTCGACTGTGCGTAACCCTGTCCATGTAATCGAGCAGTGTCTCGACACCAACTTCGGCGAAAGACTGTGCACCAGACGGAACAGCTGCCAACCGACGCCCCAAAAACGCTGCCACAATAACCAGAATGGTACTAACTAACACCGCGTTCACAAAACTATTGGTAATTGGAAAATTACCGATGTGAAAAACGATTTCTGCGGCGAGCGTAGGGAGGTGAGGCATATTACAGCTTCATTGAGCGTAACTTCCGATAGGTCCAAAAACCACTAAGTCCAAGCGCAAAAAATATGCCGAGCAACGTGAACAGCGGTGCAAAACCAAAATAGGTATCCGCCCAACCACCACCGCGAACGCCAAGAAATAGGGTGAGTGCGACGGTGAAACCAAATTCTAAGGCAAAAGAAACCGCAGACTGCATGTCTAGAACATTACGTCTTCTTCCGCGCGCGTGTACTCGTGAATCTCAGGCTCACTAAACCAAAGTTTCACTTCGTGGGCCGCTTCACTAGCGTCACCCGAAGCATGCACAACATTATGCACGGTACGTTTCTGTAACGCCGCCAGAATTGGCGAATCAACAGAGTAGTCGCCGCGAATTGTTCCCATGTCTGCTTTGAAGGGCAAGGTATGGCCAACGATTTTTCGCATCATGTCCACTGCATGAATACCCTGCACAATCATAGCCACAACCGGACCGCTCACAAAGAAGTCTGTGTTCCATTGACCGACCAACTGACCAATTGCTTTTGGCTCCGTTGTGCCAAATTCTGCCATCGCATCTTTGCCGTGCTTTTGAAAATCTTCCAACGTCTTCTGGCCAACCGCAACAAACCAGTCATCAGCCTTCGGATAATGGTCTTTGGCACGCTGTTCGTCTGCTTGCACCATTTTCAAAGCAATAACCTTAAGCCCTCGTTGTTCGATGCGGCTAATAATCTCACCAATAAGTCCCCGCTTGACACCATCTGGCTTCACGAGCACTACGGTCTTTTCTTGAAGTAACGATGAACTCATAAATTTATTTTTTTGCTAAATAAGTACGAACTTCTTTTACTACTTCACCTGGGGTACGACTGGATTTTACGATATACCCCATAGCCCCAAGCTTTAAACCCTTCTCTTTGTCTTCATCTTGACCAAGATTTGTCAGCATCAGCACCTTAACGTCTTTTGTTGCCGGATTTTTCCGTAAAGCCTCTAGCACTGCGAAACCGTCGAGCCCTGGCATAATAACATCGAGGAGTGTGATGTTCGGCTTCTCTTGTTCCACCAGTTCAACGACGCCATCGCCACGGTCGTGCGAAACCACCACAAACCCCTCTTGCTGGAATTTATGGACGTACATATCAAGGATCATTGGGTCGTCCTCGACCACGAGTACTTTTATTTTCTCTTCTGGCATACAAGTTGGCGAGAGCATACCACAATGAACCGAAAACGCAAGACTTATGGCCTCTTGTCAACTGTTACTATGTCGCCGTTTGTGTAAAAAGTAATGGCTCCATCATTATCGGTCCGGAGTACCGATGCACCTGCTTTTTCCAAACGTGACACAACCTCAACAGAAGGGTGCCCGTACCTGTTGCGCTCCCCTAGTGAAATTACCGCGTACTGAGGTGCGACCGCTGCTAAAAATTCCTGACTTGTTGACGTGTCACTACCGTGGTGACCAACTTTTAAAACATCACTTTTGAGGTTTCTGCCAGCCGCCAAAAGTGCACGTTCTACGTCAGCTGGTGCATCACCAGTGAAAAGAAAAGAGCGCTTGCCATAGGTCAGCTTAGAAACAATCGATGTTTCATTGTTGTCGGGCAGTTTGCCTAAACGTGTGGTTGGATACAAAAACTCCCACCGCCAAGATACGCCCTTGCTGACTCCCCCCCAAGCAAATGGATGGTCGACTGGAATAACTTTAAGTTGTTGTTGCTTTATTGCTTCAAGAAAAGCCAAGTACGGCGGACTAGTGTGTTCAGCCACGGGCATAACCACATAGGTAACCGTGTAACGATTTATAACCGAAACTAACCCCGCCACGTGGTCACTATGCGGATGCGTCAATATGACCCCGGTCAAACGACGGTCACCAAACGGGAGTATGGCATCCAACTCAGCCAGAATACTTTTATCTGGACCGCCATCTATAAGCCAGCGTTCACCGGTTGGAAAAGCAATATAGATAGCGTCCCCTTGCCCAACATTCAACACAGACACAGTAAGGTCTGTTGTAGGCCGCCGCTCCCAAACCAGTAGGGCAACCGTAAAAATAAAAAACGCTGCCGCAAAAACAATCCAACGCTGCCGCATTTTTTAACGAAGGACAGCTCGCAACCAAAAGAAACCTAAAATCCAACCAGCGATGACATCACTCGGCCAATGAACACCCAAATATATACGGCTCAATCCAACAAGAAAAATAATAACGATAGCTACGCTGTAGGCAGACCAGCACACGAAACGATGCACACCCGACCGAGCAATCAACCAATAGATGAATCCAAAAAGCACTGTGGCGCCTAAGGCGTGTCCACTTGGAAAACTTGAAGAACTCTCGGCAACAAGCCAATAGGAAATCGGCGGCCGTGGCACGTTAAAAAATAATTTCGTCGCGTCTTGTGCAATATACGTACCTACTAAAAGTGCCGCGAGTCGAACGACTAATGTATAGCGACGCTGCAAAAGAAAGAAACCTAAAAAAGCAATGCCTACGGCGACAATACCCTCCAGTCCAATCACCGTAACACCTCGCATAAAAGTCGTAAGGACAGTGGTACGAAATGAAATCACAATCGCATAGAGTGCTTGATCAATGTGCTGCACAAACGAACTAAAAACAACTAGCACGCGTAACAATACAACAACGGCAATACCCGCTGTTATGTTTACAATTCCTTTTTTAAGTTCACGTCGCATAAAAACAGTGTAGCGATTTTACTAAGAAACGAAAAATCGGCCGTCAGCGAAAGTGCAATGCACCCCGCTGACGGCCGACCTCCTTTGGCGCCCTCCCTTACGCCTTCTGTCTACCCTGCTTCACTGCCGCAGCCAACGTCTCAAGAATCTCCTCAGTTTCCTCCCATCCGATGCAGCCGTCCGTGATGCTCACCCCGTATTGCATCTCCTGACCAGTCCCAAGTTGCTGCGCAGCCTCTTTGAGATGGCTCTCAAGCATGATCCCTGCGATGTGCTTTGACCCTGCGCGGAGTTGATCTCCAATCGACTCGGCAGCCTTTCTCTGAAGTTTGTAATTCTTCAGGCTGTTGCCGTGACTGCAGTCGACAATCACCCGCCCAGGAATGGCTGCCACCTTAAGGGCCGTGACCACACGACCGATGGATGTCGCATCGTAGTTCGTCGACTTCGCACCTCCGCGAAGAATGACGTGCGAATCAGGATTACCCTTCGTCAGTACGATGGCAGTGTTCCCCTCCTGTGTGACGGAAAGGAAATTGTGCCCTGTTCGAGCGCAAAACACCGCCTGAACCGCAACATCGGTATTTCCGTCGGTTCCATTCTTGAAACCAACCGGAACCGAAAGGCCCGATGCCAACTCCCGATGAACCTGACTCTCCGTCGTGCGAGCGCCAATCGCCCCCCAAACAAAGAGGTCCCCGAGATACTGAGGACTGATCACGTCAAGGAATTCACCCCCTGCAACCACACCCAAGCGATTGATGTCGAGCAGGAGTTGACGCGCCGTTCGCAACCCGTCGTTGATGCGAAAACTACCATCCAAGCCAGGGTCGTTAATCAACCCCTTCCAGCCTACGGTCGTTCTCGGCTTTTCGAAGTATACTCGCATCACCACCACAATCTCGCCTTGCAGCCGGCTCTGCACCAACCGCAGGCGTTGCGCATACTCCAGCGCGGCAACCGGGTCATGGATCGAGCACGGTCCGACCACTGCAATCAAACGGTTATCACCGCCCCGCAAAACTGCTCTGACCGCTTCTCGGCCTTGCACGATTTGACGTGCGGTCTCTTCGTCGAGGGGCAGGTCTTCCAGCAAGACCGCTGGCGGCACCAAGTGTTTGATTCCTGCCACGTTGGTATCCTGAATCATTTCCAAGTAACTGCTCATCGTCATCCTCCTACCGCTTTATTGCCGCGGCCGGCATCAATATGATCGTTAGTATTCCCTACCGAAGTAGGCTTTATCATTGCCGGAAAATCCGGGCTGCTGATGTACACTTTCCGGCAGCGGAAGAGCGACTTTTTATCACCCTGCCGCTGCTAAAAAATTT
This sequence comes from Patescibacteria group bacterium, assembly GCA_041675205.1. Lineage (NCBI taxonomy): Bacteria > Patescibacteria group bacterium. Next base: position 20,309 of record JBAYUF010000004.1, read on the forward strand.
TTTCAAGGTTCTAAACAAAAACTGACCCGCCAAGAAGGCGGGTCAGTTGGTGTTGGTAATTGAGAGTACGCTACACCGCCTGGCCTGCCTGGTCAGTAAAGTAAAAGCTGAAAAACCAAGTAGTAGCGTGTACCATACGGGAAAACATTAGCACATTACCGTTTCAGGTCAAGTGGAACCGGTGCGCCAGTTTTTTTGTAGAGTTCCGGATCAATGGTGCGAGTAAAACACGTGCGACCAGCACCGTGATTCCACTTGTAATCAATGCCTAGCACTCGTGCCGTTGCTTCATTCGCTATATCCGGCGAAGGAAGCGCAAATGTCGCGCAAAGATCAAACTGCAATGCATTCGTAACAACGTACTCGTAGCCTGCGCCGGTCTCTGGGTCAACCGGGGCAATAAAGCCGCTCACGCTGTCGGTGAGCTCTTCAAGTTTCGTTGGCAATGCTTGCTTCCCTATCCAGTGATTCAATATTTGGACCTGAATTTGTTCAAGGTCACTTACTCGTTGGTCATCGAATTTCCAAGCCCGCTGGGTTGCTGGTGAACCGGCCAAAAAGAAGCCGCCAACAATGCCAGCAATAACGAGAAGCGAAGTAACAAGCGCCAATGGCTTTGCCACCCGATTTTTTACAGAAGCCTCTCGTCGTAAATCCCATAGGTAGTAAAAGAAAACGACACCAGCCACAACCAGAACCGCCAAAACCTTTAGGCCGAAGCGAACGGAAAGTTCACCACCCAGGAAGTTTCGAATAAGCGTGATGAGGTCAATGACAATTGTCAGAGCAGCCACGAACAGCGTAAACGTGAAGAGCCACTTACGAACACGAATTTCTCTTTTTTCTGGGTCTGCTTGCTCTTCCTTACCAAGAAACCACAAAAGGTACACATACACCGGCCAGGCTATGATGAGTGCGGCAATAGCACCATGAATAGTGCTACCGATGGCTCGTCGTGAAGCGTAAAAATCAATTTGGTCCGGAAAGTAAACATTAATAAATTGGAACGCTAACGCAATAATGCTGCCAACGCTCACCATGAGCATTATGACAGCAAACAAGTGGGCAAAAACGTCGCGTGGTGTACTTTTGTTCATAAATTTTTAGATATCCTTTAAGGATAGCACTGAATGTTTTGGTTAGCTACTAACTCACTCAAAGATAAAACCCCTTGCGGGGTTATTACGGGAGTCGGAGTGGTGGCACTGCTGCTGCAGCACTACTGACCGTGTAAACATTCCGACTGTGTCGGAATGAAAGCTATCGTTGGCGGCAGAGGATTCGCCTGATCATCCGATCTGGCGTCGGGTCGTATGACCCAACGAACCTCTGACCTCGTCGATGTCAACGACGCGCTTCCCGCCCGGCACAATGCGAAGCTTTGGACGGGTAACCTCCGCCAAGGGCGCCTGCCCGCCTCTGGAGGGGATCCGCCTCTGGCGGAAACTGAGCTGGTAAAACCTATGCTGCCTCAAATTTTTGGTGGCCCCGCCGTATCGGCGGGACTACTGACGTTTGAAACATTGCAGCGTAGCTGCAATGAAAATTATGGTGGGCGGCAGAGGATTCGAACCTCTGACCTTCACAATGTCAATGTGACGCTCTAACCAACTGAGCTAGCCGCCCACGAAGAATTTGAATACTAAAATGAACTTAGCCGCACTCGGCGTACGGTTTTGTATATCAGTTTTGGCTTTTTTTGAAAAGGAGAAGGGTGGCCGCAGTTGCAACCACCCTTCGTCCCCTCCTGTTTCCTGTTCTCCTTGTTCTTTCGACCTAGGCGAATTGATTGGCCCCGATCTCTTCCTCGACCAGTCGGGTTGACGCCGCCGACCAGAGCGACAACTTGCGAAAGGCGACCATGAGATCCAGCAGTTCGTAGGCAACCACAATCCGCTGAAAACCCGCCTCCTTCATCTTCATGATACCGCCCTGGTTACGGTCGATGAACACGAGGCTAGGCATCGCCATCGCGTCATACCCAGACTCGATCAGTCGCTCGGCGGCCGTCACTTTCGAACCTCCGTTCGTCACGACGTTGTCGAGTGACCAATAGACGTGGCGTTCGTTATCAGCCTCGCCGTTGACCCAGCTCCGGTGGACACCATGATCTTTCGGAACTTCCCTCATGCCCCGATGACACAGGAACTGACCGGCACGAGTTCGGATACCCTCCTTGAAACTTGCCATGGCCGCAGCCTGTGCGAGTTGAGAGCCTGCCACCGGAATGCCGATGACACAGGGCTTACGAACCTCGTCGACGGCTGTGTTCTCGCAGACGAGCTGTGCAAGTTTCATCCCGATCAACCACTCGAACTCGACGTTGTCGGTCATATCCTCTCGACCAAGTACGTAGAAGTTGGACATGACCCCAGACTGGAGTCGCTCTGGCTTTTTGAGATAGCGGACGAATCCAAACTTGGCAAGCCCGATGATGATGTCCAGATCCAGACCACTGAACACCTTTCCTGATGGTACTTCCATGTTGAATATCCTCTTCTCTGCCGACGGCTCCATCTGAGCCGCCGGGTTGACGGTGGTGACCGCTACGCCGCGGCCAAAATGAGTGTCATCTTCTTGTGATAGGTCGCCGCTACCTCTCCCGCTTTCTCTGCATAGTCTGCATCCATCGACGCGCCCGAGATCGCACTCGACAGGTTCACGACGCTGTCAATGGTGCCGTCCGGCAGTCTCGCCCCATCGAGCGACTCAGCGAGCGCACCTTTCTGCTTGCCGATACCCGGAATGAGCAGACGCCCCTTCCAGATCTTCCTGGTCTCGGCAAGTTCAGCCGGGAACGTGGCGCCGGTGACGAGACCGACGTTACCTTTCTCATTCCAGGTCGTTTCGGCCATGGTTGCCACAACTTGGTAGAGCGGCATATCGTACTCCATCACCCCGAGATCCTGGAAGTCCTTTGCTCCCGGATTTGTGGTCCGGCAAAGCACGAAGAATCCAAGATCAGGTCGAGCCACCACGAAATGTTCCAAGCCAGCCTTCCATCCGAGGTAGCTGTGAAGGGTCACCGCGTGCACCCCGAACCAGTCGAGGGCATCAAGATACGCGTTGTTCGTATTCCCGATATCCAACCATTTGGCATCGAGAATCACCAGTGCTCCGGGTACACGCTCGTAGATGTAGTCGATGACCACCTTGAGAGCAGCAACGCCGGCGGTGCCGAACCGCAACCAGAACGCCAGGTTCGGCTTGAACACACGCGTGTAAGGCGCGACCGCATCGACGATGTTCGCGGCGAAAATCACGAGCAAACCCTGCGTTACGAAACGCTGGTCGAGCTCGGCCATAAATGCACGGAGCATTCTCGTCGTCAGCGGCGGCTGGTGTGAAAACCGAGCAGCGCGGACCAACTTCACATTCTTCGAGAGCACCGCCCCGAACGGCGCGGCCATCTCACGGGCGAACTGCTCCTTGACGGCGAGCGGAATGCCGTCCTGAGTCGGGTCCAGCCCCACGCACAAATGCATCTTGGCACTTTGGGCATCTGCCCAGAGGTCGGAAAACGAAATCTCTCGCACGGCGAACTCCTTTGTCAATGAACCGACTATCCGCCAGTTCAGCTGCTGAAACGGGAGTACCTTACCAAATACAATAGTTTCTACAAGTTTATATATCTAATGATTCGCCAAGCTCAAGCGTATGCACGGCAATGCCTTCAGGCTCAAGGATGGTTTGGCACAGTCGAGGTAGTTTGTGCCTCATAAAATCTTTTACAAAAGCGTCATGAATTGGCAACACCGCTTTCGGCTTCACTCCTTTCGCTTTCTCCAAACTGTCCACTATGCGTAACCAAGGCGCTGCTACAGGTAGAGCTAGCAATTCGATGCCTTCGGGAATTGAAAAATCAAGTGAGTCCCCTGGGTGAAAAAGTTTCTTATTGATGAGATACCCAGTGTTGTCTGGTGCCACTGCAGGAATCTGACCGTGCGGCGCGTGGACGGCCTCAACTTGAAAATTCGCTACTTCAAATGTCGTGCCTTCTTTAACCACAGTTGCCGCTAATCCTTCAACAGCCAACACAGCCGCAACTTCAGCGTTCGTATAAATAGGTGCAGTTCGCAAAGCAAGAATGCGGCGCAGTGCGTCCACATCGCAATGATCCGCATGCTTATGCGTAATCAAGATGCCATCAACTGGGCCAATATCTTCTGGCTTTATGAGTCCCTCAATAAAGCAGAAGTCCCCGGGGTCAATAAGTAACCGTTTACCGGCTTCTTCTACAACCAAACAGGAATGTAGGTATTTGCGAATTGTCATGTAATTATCGTATCGCATAAACTACTCGCTTGACTAGCAAAAACAATAGCCTAAAATGACTGCGGTTCCGCTTCCAAACGCCAGCATGAATTAACACATTCACGCTCGCGAAGGAGTCGGAACATGTCATCAACGTATGTTTCTGGACAAGGGTGGGTGCCGGACAGCATCACCTACCCGTCTCAGCCTGACGCCGAACGCATCGTCCGGGTATCTAACGTCCGCAGGGCGCTGGCCGACCTCGAACGAGACTACCGTGAAGGCAACGTGCCTCATTTTGCCCTCTTCTATAGGGCCATTGCTGCAGTAGGCACACTACGGGCTGATTGCCAGGAAAAAAACTGGCGACCAACCGAAGACAACGCAAGAACGCTGTACACGCGTTGCTGCACACTCATCGCGAGAATCTGGTCACGAGAAGATCCTTACGATGTCGAGCTCAAGCTCGCACAAGCACTTCAGGAGTATCTGAACTGATACGCATCGTCGTGCTTCGACCCCACCCCCGCGCGCCCGGCCGAGACTTCCAATCGGCCGGGCGCAACAATTTTAAAATAAAACGGCGAAGGGTATTTCGTGCGACAGGGTACCCCCCCCACGACCAAGAGTTAAATTCTTTTTTGTGCGAGTGAGGAAATTGTGAGTTGATTGGCCGTAGAGCTTTGCTCGCTAATCAACGAAATGATTTTCGAACGACCTTGGCGGAGGGAAAGGAATATTAAGGAAAATCCCTAAAGGGACTTCCTTCGATCGCCGGGTTGGTTTACCTTAAGTGTCTCTGCACCCGCCAGACTCCGTCGCTTCGCTCCTAGAACCCTCGTCGTCCGCCGCGGCGGACTCCTCTTTCAAACCCCTGTTCTTTATTTTCGGTTTTCCACCACAGGCGGATCCGCCCCTGGCGGAGAATAATTCCGCAGTGTAATTAAAACTTTTAATTAGTTTTATGCGAGTGAGGAAATTGTGAGTTGATTGGCCGTAGAGCTTTGCTCGCTAATCAACGAAATGATTTTTGAACGACCTTGGCGGAGGGAAAGGAATATTAAGGAAAACCGGGAGGTTTTCCTTAAAGGTCTCTGCGCCCGCCAGACTCCGTCGCTTCGCTCCTAGAACCCTCGTCGTCCGCCGCGGCGGACTCCTCTTTCAAACCCCTCGGTTTGAATAATTCCGCCGCGGGGAAACTCCCGTTTCCCCGACCCCTTTCCCAGGTTCGAGTCCTTCTCGTCAGCAAACCAAAAATAATACCGGCACAAGGCCGGATTATTTTTGGTGCGCCCGCCAGGACTCGAACCTGGAACCAGTCGTGTATAAGACGACCGCTCTACCAATTGAGCTACAGGCGCATATGTCCGCTACTGTAAAAGAAATTGAGCTGAAAAGAAAGCGCCCCCGTCCTCTCAAAACCTCCTTTGAGAGAGAACGGGGGGCAAACGACCATGGGTACCGACGCATGTTAGCGACGGCTCACACTGACAACGGAATCAAAGTCATACTCACCAAGTCGCTGGTATACGCCTTCAAGCGTCGGTGAGCTGGTTGTCCCAGGCATCGTGGTTTTAATGCCTGCCGCCACTGTTGCAAGGCGCAATCCAGCGTCGAACATCTCACCACCTCGAAGGAATCCGACGAGAAAGTACGCCAGGAAACAATCCCCCGCTCCGGTTGTATGGACGACTGGCCCAGCATCGAACGCCGGTAATGTGAGATGACAATGAGGAGTCCAGAGTTCAGCTCCATCTTTGTCTTTCGTCACAACGACAACCTCTTGCCCGTATCCGTCAACCAAATCAACAATTCGCTGACCCTGACGCTCCCATGCTTCCGCCTCGTGACGGTTCATGATCAACCAGTTGGCGTTGCTGAGTAACGAAATGAACATGTCACTATCTGCGATCAACGCCTGCCTCGGATTGAGTATCCGAAGCTTCGCTGTGTGACCGAGCAGCATTTGGGCAAGACGCACCTCACTCGGATCAGCCATTACGCCAGTAGCGATGCGCACATCGGCAGATATCGAATCGAGTGTCGTCCGTACCTCGGAAGCTTCGAAGTGAACGATTGGCGGCTTCGCTGACAACGCTCGGCCACTCATCGGTTCGACACTGGCGAGCGCATTCTGTGCACGCAACGACAACAGCGTTGCTGAAAGACCCAAACGATCAACTTCCCTACGAAGGTAATCGTCAAACGGATCGTCAGCCGGGCCAACGGCACCGACAAGGTGGGCGGACATACCAGCTCGCCCCAACGCCAGAGCAACATCGGCCGATGTACCGCTGAGTTCCATGTAGTACCCACCAGGGTTCTTCTCCCCGGACGTACCCCGATCATGTTCAGGCCAAACGATGGAGGGATTTACCGAACACCCCACCACCACATCATATTCAGTTTTCAAGGTGCTCCCTCCCGTGTTGTTTGTTCTTGGTACGATTACCTTTCAGTTGGCGAAAGAACGGTCGCCATCTGGAGGATTCTCCCCTCGGCTTTGACCAGAGGAGAAGCCTCAAGACGTTGCAGCGCTTCGCTGAAAGGGATGAACATGCCAGGTGGTTGCTCGTCACTTGGGCAATCACAATCGGCTAAGTAGTAATGGGTCTGTTCAATTATCGTTTCGCCGTATACTTCGCTTACGTGGTGCAGATGGCCGAGGTAACGAATCGGCAAGGCCTCAAGTCCAGCAGCGTGACGTATTCCTCGCACCAATGTTGACTCTAATGTTTCGCCTGGAATGCGCCTCATGCGTGGCAGCTGCCAGGTTGTGCCGTCCTCTGCTTGCATCAAGAAGACACGCTCACTGCCATCAACTACTTGTCGAATAACGGCGCCAGTCGAAATATGGTCTGGTCCGAGGATGGCCAGAATTTCTCGCACAGTGCTTACAGGCGTACCCATAGCTCGTCAAATATAAGGCGTTCTGTGGCGGCCAGGTTACTGTCAGCAACGACCACTGCTCGTAGTTCGCTGTTTGGTGCAACCGTGATAAGCGCAATCTTACCCGGATAAATTAGCTTGTAGGTTGGTGCACTTTCGTCTTGCGTTAACCACTTTCGCTCGTCTAATCCTCTTGTGTCCCCGCCCTTACCAAGGGCAATGACTCGCACCTTCACCCCAGCCGCAATGCGGTCATCAGAATATCGCGGATACATCTCATATAAATGCGGACGAATCGTGGCCGAGGAATAAACGACGTATTCTTTACTCGCACTCACTGCGCTCGTTGCGATGACATCTTTCAAGACTCCTTTCACTGCTACTGCCCCTTCATAATATGCAGTGACTGGTTTGTCAGTTGCGTTATTCAACAGCGCCTTCAACTCTGGAATCATCTCGCTCACTGCAATACCGGTTGTAACAAGCGCTTGCTTCCGAGACTCAACGACATGCAAGAGCTTTGCTGGGTCTTCGGCCACAAAATGCTGTCGTTTCTCTTTATGAAAGTATGAAACAAGTCCAGCCGCAATAAGCTCTTTTAAGATGTCATACGTTGTTCCCCTGTTGAGGCCTGATGCTTCTGCAATGACTCGAACCGCGCTAGGGCCAAGACGGAGTAGTGTCAGGTAAACCAAGGCAGCTTTCTCGCTAAAGCCCAGGGTTTTCAAAATGTCTGAAATTCTTTTACTGTCCATATATTTTTGTTCAAATTTAGTATAGTTTAATAGCTTTTTCTGTCAACTATTTTTCTACACATATTCAATAAATAACAAAAACCTCCTTATTTAGGAGGTTTTTGATGTCAAAATAATTGTATTAAATTTTAGACTGGTAGGCCTGAAAATATTTTGTTCAGTTCTTTTTCTGCGTCTTTGATACTCGCGCCTGGAATAGTAAAGCGAGCTAAAACCTTTGAGCCTACCCCACCCCACTCCTTCGTTAGCTCAACCGCACTGTAATTTGGGTCAGTCTTTAACCAACCACCAATAGCGCCGTCACTACGCTCATAGAGTAAGCCAACCGTCCGAGCGTCGGGCGTTGTTGTAATGAGTTCATCAATTATACCGGGCAACTGTTCTTCCGCAGTGCCTGATTTCTCAAAATCATCTCGAGTAACCAGTGACCAAACGATTCGTCGTTTTTCATCATGCTGCAGTCGTGCCAATACCCGCCCCCATAAACGCAACGTTTTTATGTCATGCGTTCTGTATAAATTCTGCACAATCTCGTCGCGCCGAGCGCCGCGCTGCACGAGCTCCGAAGCTATCATCAGTGCTCGGGGTGTTACTGAACCAGACTTAAAACTTTCTGTCTTGGCTATCATGCCGGCGAGCAACGCCGTCGCGACATCGGCGTCTAAATGATCATCACCCAACGTTTCCAGTAAACGAAATATGAGTTCGGTCGTGGATACGGCCTTAATATCAACCAGGTTTATCTCACCGAACTGTTCGTTCGCGGGATTGTGGTCAATGTTAATGATGGGTGTTTTATAAAAGAAATCGGCATGATCTGTGTACACTTGCCCAAGCGAATTAAGGTCTTGCGTATCCAGCACCACAATGAGGTCGTGATTAGGGTGGACGACCTCAGACCGCACATCCCCAGGCACTACCTCTCCGGCCGAGGGGGCCACAAAAATCTTCAACGTTCCGTTCTCTACCTCATAACGAAAATCCCGCAGCTTCCCACCTTTCGGCGAAATATGAATGACCAAATTTTTTAAACTGCGCCCGTCGCAAACAATTTCGCTTGATTTCGGTAAAAATTTGCAACGGTCAACAGTTGGGTGTGGGCCACCCACCACAATCTCTGCTGGTACACCAAGCTTCTGAAGTACCAAATACATAGCCAAGCATGCCGCCAATGAATCAACGTGCATATCCTGTTTGCAGGTGATAAGCACGCGTTTGGCGCCTTTTAGGCGTTCGAGAATTTGCTGATTAACGTCGAGCATAAATCGCTATAAAAAACCGAAACTCTTGCGTGAAGAGTTCGCTACCCTACCCATTTTTGGGGTGGTTGTCAAGGATTACAATACCCTACTCTTTTGCTTGCCCAAAAGAGTAGGCAGAAAACGGCACCCCCGCTTCAGCACGTACGCGACCATTACCCTTTGGTACGGCTAGCCGTGAACTCCTCGGTACCCTCGTTAAACAGCACGGCTAGTTGTCTCCGCACCAAAGGGCCCGTCCCTGGCGTGCTTACGCTATGGTTTATTAGAAACCCATAGGCTCGAGGTAAGGCATGGAAGCGAAGGCTGGTTTGTAGACCCGAGTCGTACTGTTCGAGCCTGAGCGTCAGTGAAGGCGAGTTTACGACTCGCAACCAGCCGGAATGAACCATGCACACAACTCGAGCCGAGGGCGGGTTTTCTTTCGCCCCTTTCTTTGCCCGCACAAAGAAAGGGGCAATTTCTCACCTTGAAAAATGGTCTAAAAACTGAGATACTTTTCGATACTATGCAGGAAACAAGCAGCACAACAGAAGCAAACGAATTGCTGCCAAAAACCTACGACCCATCAACGGTTGAAACGAGCGTGTACGAAGCGTGGGAGAAAAGTGGCGCATTTTCTCCAAAGGAAGGTAATGCTGAGCCGTTTGTCATGAGTCTCCCACCACCGAACGCGACCGGCACCCTACACCTTGGGCATTCAGTCATGCTCTCTATTCAAGATGTCCTGGCTCGTTATCACCGTTTGCGAGGTGAGCCAACACTCTGGGTGCCCGGCACCGATCACGCCGCCATTGCGACGCAGAACGTTGTTGAAAAACAAATCTGGGAAGCGGAAAAGAAAACGAGGCACGACATTGGTCGAGAAGAACTCCTCAAACGCATCGACGCATTTGTTGTTGGTTCGCAAGACACGATGCGGAAACAAATGCGGCGTATGGGTGCCTCGCTCGATTGGTCGCGTGAACGCTTTACGCTGGATACCGGCCTGTCGCGATGCGTATCGCTCGTTTTCAAAATGATGTACGACGACGGCCTCATCTATCGAGGCAACCGTATCGTGAATTGGTGCACTCGCTGTCAAACAACATTAGCTGACGACGAGGTAAACTATAAAGAAGAGCAGGTCCCCTTTTACCACTTCAAGTTCGGACCATTTAGCATCGGCACGGTTCGTCCGGAAACAAAATTGGGCGACAAATATGTCGTCGTGCACCCAACAGACGAACGCTACATTGAGTATCACGGCCTCAAAAAAACCATTCCGTGGATTAGCGACGACGTTGAAATGACAGTACTCGCAGACGAAGCGGCCGACCCAACAATGGGTTCTGGTGCCATGACCATCACGCCGCAACATTCCTTTGTTGACTTCGATATAGCCGGTCGGCACAACCTTACCGTAAACGAAAATATCATTGGGCTAGACGGCACCCTGACATCCGCCGCTGGTGAATTCGCTGGACTCACTGTGAAAGAGGCACGTAAAAAATTCGTGGAGATTCTTACGGCCAAAGGTTTAGTTGAAAAAATAGACGAAGATTACGTTCACAATGTTTCGGTTTGCTACCGTTGCGCTACACCTGTGGAACCACTCGTTTCAAAGCAGTGGTTCGTTGCCGTGAACAAACCATTTAAATTGAAGAGAAACACTTTAAATTATAAAAAAGACAGTCTGGTTACGCTTAAGGTCCTTTGCCTTGCTGCGGTAAATGATGCAGACCCTGGACTTAGTGTTGACGACGAGTTTCAAAGAAACGTACGTGACCAAATTTTATTTGAACAATTTTCTAAGCCCGAAGTTACAGAGCTTCGCTCTAAGCAGGCAATTAACATTATACCGGAGCGATTTCAAAAAATTTATCTGAATTGGATTACAAATTTGCACGACTGGTGCATCTCCAGGCAAATCTGGTACGGACATCGGATCCCGGTTTGGTATGATATAACCGATCCAAAAAATGAGAACGGCATTTTTCATTACAGAAGCGGGATTGTTTTCAAACTGTTTGATACTGAAGCAAACACCTTCTTAACATGGAGCCAAGACGCCTTAAAGAAAGGTGAATCTATTCCTACGTGGGCTCAATTTGGAGAAGTAAGAATTATTAACTTCGCAATGGCCAATCTTCTTAATAAAAATTTTGGCTTGAGCTGGACTGATATAAAAGCTGACGCAGAAGTAAAAACACATAATTTGCCAGACAAAAGCGAGATTGTAACACAAAAAATGTACTCTCTTGATTCGAAATATATCCAAGACCCAGACACGCTCGACACATGGTTCTCGTCTGGTATGTGGACGTTCTCAACACTGCTCAGTAGCGACGGCGACACAGCGACGTTAGACAGCTGGCGAGAAACATCACCCGACGTAAAACGGTTTCACCCAACAACAGTCCTTGAAACAGGCTACGACATTATCTTCTTCTGGGTTGCCAGGATGATTCTCATGACCACGTATGCACTGAATGAAGTGCCGTTTAAAACCGTGTACCTGCACGGGCTGGTAAAAGATCGCGAAGGTCGCAAGATGAGTAAGTCGCTCGGTAACGGCATTGATCCCATTGCGATGATTGAAAAGTATGGGGCCGACTCGCTACGTCTCTCTATGGTTGTCGGCACGACACCAGGAAACGACTTCCGCCTCTTTGAAGAAAAAATCGCCGGCTACCGAAATTTCGTAAACAAACTTTGGAATATTAGCCGCTTTATTCTCACCACCACCAAAGCTACAACAGCTGCCCCAACCCCAACCACTACGGCTGACCACTGGATTCTCGCCGAGTTCGCAGAAACAAATCGTCTGGTCACAACGCACATCGAAGCATTCCGGTTTTCTGCGGCTGCCGAAGCCCTGTATGAGTTCACCTGGGCCAAACTGGCTGATTGGTACGTTGAAGTTGCAAAAATTGAAGGTGCGAAAGATGCCATCTTGCGTTCCATTCTCAAAGATTTACTCATCCTCTGGCACCCGTTCACCCCGTTTATTACCGAACACCTTTGGGCAAAACTGCACACTGAACCGAGTCAACTTATTTCTTATGAGTGGCCGAAACCATTGGAAGGCGCGAGCACCGAAGAACATCAAAACTTCCAATGGCTTCAGGCAATTATTACCGCGGCTCGTGACCTCCGCCAGGAACTAGGCAATGCACCGGGCGTAACCGTGTACCTGCTCTCTAGTAACAGCACACTCGCCGCCAGTCCGCTTATTCAAAAAATGGCTCGGGTGGAAGTCTCGCTGGTCACTGAACTGCCCGAGGCGGCAACGCTTCGCCGCACTGTGCCTACTGGCACTATCGCCGCCATCCCCTCAGTAGCTTCTAAGACCTTACGAGACGAAGAACGAATTGAGCTTGAACGCTATATTGCTTTGCTTGAAAGCCGCCTCGAAGACGAGGCGTTCCGCTCTCGGGCGCCGGCTGCTATTGTAAAGAAGGAAGAGGAACGCTTGCACGACGCCAAAGAACGTTTTAACAGTCTTATTGGCTAGTATGCCTAAAATCAAAACGGACCCAAAAATAATTCATCGTCTACTCACTCGTGGTGTAGAAACTGTTTACCCTACAAAAGAGGCTTTAGAGAAAGTTTTGTTATCGGGTAAAAAGTTGCGGATTTTTCATGGCATTGATCCGACCGGTAAGCTACACATTGGACACAGTGTCAGCTTGAGGAAACTTCGACAATTTCAGGACTTGGGGCACGAGGTTATTGTGCTCATTGGAGACTTTACGGCTCGCATTGGCGACCCGACCGATAAAAGCGCGACGAGGCAAGCATTGTCTAAGCGTGAGGTGCTTCAGAACGCTCACGACTATAAAAAAATAATTGGTAAAATTTTAGATCTAAAGAAAACAAACGTCCGTTTTCTGCACAACGAAAAATGGACGAATAAGTTAAAGCCCGAGAACTTACTCGAGCTGGCGTCTTCGTTTACCGTTTCACGCCTCTTAGAACGGGACATGTTCCAAAACAGAATTAAAGAGGGCAAAGAAATACGCGTCCACGAATTTCTCTACCCAATTTTTCAAGCCTACGACAGCGTTACCATGGATGTCGATATTGAAATTGGTGGTAACGACCAAACATTTAACATGCTGGCTGGGCGAACACTGCTGAGAAAGTTAAAAGACAAAGAAAAATTTGTTTTGGCAATGAAGCTGTTAACGAATGCCGACGGCAAAAAAATGGGCAAAACCGAGGGTGTAAAAATCAATCTTGACTCCGCTGCTACTGACATGTACGGAATGCTGATGGCTGTGCCCGACACTTCTATTATCGACTTCTTTACATTGTGTACCGATGAATCGGACGAAGAAATAGAAAAAATGAGGCGAGTACTCGCGTCTAGTTCATCAAACCCGCGCGACCTTAAAATGAAGTTGGCTCGAACAATTGTTGCGCTCTACCACAACGTGAAAGAAGCCAAAAAGGCGGAAGCAAATTTTGTAAACGTATTCCAAAATAAAGAGCAACCTGAATCAATTCCCACAGTCAAACTGACAAAGTGGCCAAAGACAATTCTTCAGGCGCTCGTTGTCTCAGGCCTCGCAACCAGTATGAGTGAGGCGCGACGCTACGTTGTGCAAGGTGGTGTACGCATTGCTGACAGTGTGGTCACCGACCCAAATGCAATGCTCCCCGCTTCTCCGGTCATCATCAGCCGCGGCAAGCGACATTATTGCCGACTTCAAAAACAGTAAATGAACGCGCTCCAGATTGCTAAAGCAGAACTCATAACAGTCCTCGCTGCACATGATTATTCAGTGACAGCGCACGAGGTCATTATTCCTGAAGCGAGTCTGGGGGACCTGGCGCTCGCCTGCTTCTCTATTGCAAAAAAACACAGTGTGCCACCACCGCAAGCTGCCAAACAAACGACTGAGCTTATAAACAGCTACGTCGCCGCAACACCAGATTCGTTGCTAAGTGGCGCCACCGCCGTTGGACCGTACCTCAATATAACCTTGCGACGGTCAGCCTTTGCGGCGCTCATCACCGTCGACAATGATTTATTAGCCACAATACGCCAAGAAAAACCGGAGCGATTGCTGGTTGAGTTTATTTCGCCAAATACCAATAAGCCCCTGCACATTGGACACCTCAGAAACGCCTGCCTTGGCTGGAGCATTAGTGAACTACTCAAAGCAGAGGGGCATGAGGTAATCCGAGCTGAAATTATTAACGACCGCGGTGTTCATATAATGAAATCCCTCTTGGCGTACGAACGCTGGGGCAACAGCCAAACACCGGAAACCGCAAACAAAAAATCGGACCACTTCGTGGGCGACTACTATGTGCAGTTTGCCAATGAAGCAAAACAAAACCCAGACCTCGACGCTGAAGTCTTAACGTATCTACAGCGCTGGGAAGCTGGCGACGAAGCACTAAGAAAACTTTGGCAGCAAATGAACACCTGGGCAGAAGAGGGTCAAACGACCACCTGTAAAAGGCTCGGTATAGCTTTTGACCGCGTTGACTACGAAAGTAACATTTACGAAGCGGGTCGAAAACTTGTTGAAGAAGCCGCTGCAGCAGGGCTAGCGACAAAAAAAGACGACGGCTCGATTGTCGCCCCTATCACCACCGCTTCCGAAGAAGGACCAAAAGAAAAGGTGCTGCTGCGAGGTGATGGTACAACGGTCTACATCACCCAAGACTTAGCATTAGCGGCGCTCAGAATGCAGGAGCTTCGTCCAGCCCGCATGCTGTTTGTTGTGGCGCAGGAACAAGATTATCACTTTACCGTACTCTTTGAGCTACTAGAACGGTTCCATGTTGTGTCGCGCGATAATGTTGAACACGTCAGCTACCACCTCGTTTCACTCCCGGAAGGTAGAATGAAATCACGAGAAGGTACAGTGGCAGACATTGATCCCCTGCTTGACGAACTCATGCTCCTTGCAAAAACAGAACTTAAAAACAGAACCACTGAACTAACCGAAGCTGAGTACAACGCCCGGGCCGAAACTATTGCGCTAGCTGCGGCAAAGTTTTACATGCTCTCTGTTCGGCCGTCCTCAGATATAACCTTTAACCCGAAAGAGTCTTTAAGTTTCACGGGGAAAACCGGTCCTTATCTTCTCTACACGCATGCCCGACTACGAAGCATTCTTCGCAAAGCCGGTGCGGCTGCTGGTGCTCAAACTCCAGCGACGTTAACTGATGCAGAATGGGGCGTTATAAAAACAATCGGGCTTTTACCAGAAACGGTTTCCTTCGCGGCCAAGCATCGTGATCCGTCACGCATCGCTGACTATGCGTACACCTTAGCGCGCGCTATTGCCGCCTTCTATGAAGCCGATCCAGTGCTGACGGCCGACGAAGCAACCCGCACGTGGCGGCTGACGCTACTCACCAAAGCCGACAGCGCACTCGTTACCGCCTTGTCGCTCCTCGGTATACAAACACTCGAAGAAATGTAATTTGCCGCTCCGTCACTTGCGCGAGTAGTGCTTCGTTAATTTTTATACGCATGTCGCTTCTCACCTTTTTTCACACCTACCTCCCCTCACCCATCATTACAACCGTTGGGGCATTACAACTGCACTGGTACGGTTTTTTTTATTTGCTAAGCTTCCTCGTTGGCTACGGATTGCTTGTTCACCGGCTGCAAAAGCTCAAGGCCGAGGGCAATGCAGCTACTAGAATACTCTACGACCGACTCCCCGGCTTTGCTGCTGGGCTAATTGTAAGCGGCATTATCGGCGCTCGACTGTATCACGTAGCAACACAGTGGTCGTATTATCAAGCCAACCTCTCTGAAATTCCTTTCCTCAATCACGGTGGGCTAGCCATTCACGGCGGACTCTTAGCAGGTGCCATATACATTGTTTGGTTTTCTCGTCGACACCTTCAACCATACCTGAAACCAACAGCTGCATTTTTATTTACTGCCGACCTCTTGGCGCCCGTTGTGCTTCTCGGCCAAGCCATTGGCCGTTGGGGTAACTACTTCAATCAAGAACTGTTTGGTTTACCAACAAGCTTGCCGTGGGGTATTCCCATTGCGCTCACCCACCGACCAGTGCTTTATACTGCAGCTACCCACTTTCACCCAGTATTTTTTTATGAATTTCTTTGGGACATACTAGGCGCCGCGGTTCTTTTTCTATTACAAAAGATAAAATCAAAAAGAACGCTGCCTGGCAATGGGCATATTTTCTCGATGTATCTTATCTGGATGGGTCTTGGCCGAACGCTCGTTGAATTATTGCGGATTGAGCCAACGCTCATGTTCTTTGATATTCGAATTCACCTACTTACCGCAATCGCCTTAACAGCAGCTGGTATAGCTTTCTTTACTGTTGCCCAAATGCAAAATCGGACTGTATAATATTATTATGCGTAAACTCATACTATTATTCGGTATTACCGTACTCCTCACGCTACCTCTTTCTAAAGTCAGTGCTGAGCAAATTGGGACGTGTAACTGTATTCCAACTGGTTCAGGAACAGCGCAGACTTACTTCAATTTGCCTGAACAAGACTGTGGCTTTAAAGAGGCAGAATTAACTGCCAGTTGCTCCTGGTCGCCAACTTCAGGCGCAGAAACAAATACAGGGATATATCCAACTGGTGCTGAAACAAAAACCGGCGGTTTAGGCGCGGGTAAAGCCGTAAATCTTTCAAACCCTCTTGGTGAAGGAAATGTTGATGTGAAGCTGATTATCGGCCGCGTCATTCGAACTACCCTCGGTATCGTTGGCTCAATTGCGCTCATTATTTTTGTTTACGGCGGCCTTCTCTGGACAACCAGTGCTGGTAACGCAGAGCAAGTGAAAAAAGGAACGGATACCCTACTGTGGGCAGCCATTGGGTTAACAGTTATTTTCACAAGCTACACCTTGGTTAGCTTCCTCCTCGAAACCATAACGCAGACATCATAATTTTCTTAGATCTTTGCAAATAAGCCTCGCACGTGCGGGGTTTATTTTTTATGTCCCCTTAAACTGAGCAAGCAAATAGACGCTCAAAATTAGCTTATTATTGACAAGGGCCAATTTCTATGCCACTATACTTAGTTCTTTTTAAATTGCGCCTCCAGCGCACATTTGAAAAGGATGATCTTCCAGGACTTTGAAAAAAGAATAGGAAGAATGCCACGCAAACCTAGCGTGGTGTGCTGCGTGAAAACGCAGTTCATCATCATGAGGTAAACAATAACCCCGTGGGTCGCTATTGCGAACCCGCCACCACCCGCCGAGTACAAGATGCTCGTGCGGTTTTCTGCATACAGGAGAAAAACCAGTGACACAACCATACAGAAACGGCCCTCGAGGCCAAGGTGGCGGAGGTGGCGGACAGCCACGTCCTGCGGGTGGCGCTCCGGCACAACAGCCGGAACGCGTCGAGCTGCTTCGTGCAATCGCGAAGCAAAACGAGGCGGAAGAATACAAATTCGAAGTGGCGGTGCTGACGCGCGTTAGCCGAAACCTGCAGGCCCTCGGCCGGCGGGTGCTCCTGATGGTGAACGGCACCGCACGAAACGAACAAAGTGCCAGCGCAGAGACCGACCCAGCAACGGGAAGGATTTGGCTGCGCACTATCGTTGACGTGCGACAGCAGCACGACGGCGACCCCCTCGAGCTGCAGGTGGTGCTTACAAACACCACCATCGGTTCGAACATCGTCAGCCTGAATCTCCAGACTGGCGAACCGGCTGCCGAACCGGCGGTAGAAATGCCACCAGCCAAAAAGGTGATGGCGTCAGCCAGCGCCGGAAAGAAGGCGCGGCACCACGTCCTGGTCTACCTCCTCGACAATGACGAGCAACCGACAACTGGCGAGGTGGTCGCACTGTACTCTCCAGAGTGCTGCAGTGCGAGTCGCTGCACCACGTACCAGATACCGGAGGTGGGCGCGGACTTGGAGTTTGCGCTTATTGACGGCGAATCCCTCGCCATCACCTTCGAGTGCCCCGGTGCCACTCCGGCATCGGTAACCCTCCAAGGACCCGATAAAGTGCCGCCGGTAACCCCGTCGAAGCCAGCAACAAAGGTCAAACTGGTGGAAACCGGAACGACCTACAACCCGGACACCGGTGCCTGCGCAGTCCTCGTTACGCCGCGCGCGTACGACGAAGACGGCAAGGGCGTGAGCTGCACCCTGCAGCTCACAACAGCGGAACCCATCGAGATGTACCGTCTCGAAGGTGGCGTGGAGACCTGGGTCTCCACCGGCCAGCAGTTCACATTGCTGGTGTCAGCCATGCCGACCACCAGCTATCGGCTTATCAACTACCACACCACGGCAGTTGAGGTCGACTGCGACGTCGTCGGGCTTAATGCCGAGCTCGACAACAAGGAGCTGCCGGCTGCGAAGTCGATGACTCCGTCTGGCAGGCTGGGCTGGCTCGAGGCCGCGCTGTACAGCACGGCTATCGGAATCGGCTTCATCCTGTTCGGCTGGATCTTCGTCAAAGCCATCATCTGGATGGCTGGCGTGGTCTTGGCGCTGTCACTTGGTTCCGTTATCGTTGCCAACTTCCGCTCTCGTCGTCGTGAGGACGAAGAACCGGGTGGTGATGATCACGAAGATGAAGAGGGGCGATTCAATGAACGGCTTTCAAGAAGGTCAGTGCTGAGCCGAACGTTCAACTGGCTCTTGCCGGTGCTTTGCATCATCGTCGGAGCGATTATCCTCGGATGGGTACTCACTCAGATTAGCGACTGGATGGCTGGCGTGGTCTTGGCGCTGATGCTTGTTTCCGTTGTCGTCGTTAGCTTCCGTTCTCGTCGCCGTCGTGAGGACGAAGAACTGGATGATGACTATCGGGAAGAAGAGGAGGAGCGAATCGAACGACCAGACAGGCAGTTCCGTCGGAACAAGACGATCGACTGGTCGAAACTGGTACCCTCTGACAACTTGGTGTGGGGATCATGGATGCTGGTAACGCTGCTCGTCAGCGCACTCGCAATCACGAACCCCGGGCCGAGTCAAGACGAGGTTGCGAAGGCCTACTCGTCACCGCAAACGATCGCAGTACTCGAGCAGATGGAGCAGAAGCAGAAACGCTTCTATGACCGCGTACTGCGCAACGAGGTTACAGAGACCAAGGAGAAAGAAACGAAAGAAGAAAAGGTCGCGCCGGTGAAAGAAACAGAACGCCGAGGAAACTGGGTAACACTGCCCCTGGTAGTGTACCTATGGTTCTGGGCGTTTGCGCTCTTCATCCCCACCATCGGTGATGAACTGCGGGACTACGCCCACCGGTCGATCGATAAAATCACCGGCGGATTCGACGGCGAGGTAAAGGTAGTCGGACCAGGAGCAACACTCCTGACCAGCCTCCTTCGTCCCCTTTCCGCCAAGAACAAGCCAACAGGAGAAAGAATGGCTGAGGCAGCAACCAGCACAATGGAAACTGTCATCAAAGAGGTGGGGATCGGCGATTTGCTTCGGCATATGGCCGCCAACATCTTCACGGATCACATTTTGAAGGGCCGGCTGTTCAAACATCTGGTCCCAGGAGGAGTACGATGAGCGAACACGGCGGAGGTCACGGCGAGAGTCATGGCCTCTTTGGTAAACTGGCGATTGCTGCAGGAGTGGCCATCGCCTTCGCCAGCCTCGTCGCATGGGCGACGGGGTGTTCTTTCACGAACGTGTTCGTGCCGATCATGGCAATCGCGTTCATAACCGTTGTAGCGGCGGCGTTCATTCGCCTACCACAGCGCGCTTCGCGTCACTACCCGGGTTCGGCCGGATGGTGGAAGAGGCTCCTGATGTTTGTCGGCACGGGTTTCGCCCTCGCCGCCATCGTCAGTCTGCGCAACAATGCTACCGCAAGTGAGGCGGAGCTACTGTCGTTCTGGAACGTCCAGGTAGCAGTAGCCATTACAGCAATGAGCGCGTGGGCGATGTTCGAGTTTTGGCACCAGCATGGTTACCGGCTCGCGGGAGCTGTCATGTTTGGCGTCGTGAACTCGATGCTTATCACGCTGATGTTGATCGGCTGGTTCCCTCTCACGATGCTCGAAACGGCCGGCTGGCGACCAGTAACGGATGCCAGCACTGCCGACATCGTTCGCGTCGACGACGAAGGAGTAGGCATCAGCTTTACGCAACGCAAGTTGTGGCGAGGCCGACTTCAAGATGGCCTCGACACGGCAATCAAGGATTCTGAAACCCGTCTGAAAGACGGCAAGATCGGAACCAAGGAGGCATTGGACATTCAAACCAGGGCCCTCAAGGACTACAAAGAGGGCATCAGCAAAATGGAGGCGGAGCTGAGACTTGCTCCTCCGCTGTCGGAACGAGTGAGCGGAAAAGTGAAGGAGGTACTTTCCGCACTCAGGAGCACACCACAGAAACCTGCCGTATCAAACCGACCGGACGGCGTTCCTGAGAACGCAGTCCGCTTCGTCCTTGAACCGGGAGAAGACTGGTGCCCAACCGAGAAAACGAAACTCGGCATCAAGGGCGAAGACGGACGCGAGTATGCGTTTGTCGACGTCTCGACCGGACATGCGCCGACGGTGCTCGACGGATCAGACCACAGTGGGATCTGGCCGTACTGCATCCGTGGCGGAGAGCTCGGCGCTGCCATCTGGGTGTGGCCGAGGTCCTCATGAGGAGGAGGACAAGAACATACAGGGACCCGCCCAAGACGCAACGGCGTCAGGCGGGTCCCGAGGAAGGCAAGGGCGAGAGCGAGGAAGAGCAACAGCTCAACCTCGTCTCTCGCCCTTTTCGTTTATAAAAAAGACCCCACGCAAGTGAGGTCGCTTTTTAGAATGGTGAAGAACTAAGCGGATTTCAACTGCTCATCAATAATTTTTAATTTTACGGCGTTTCGAATGTCTTCTTCAGCCTGCCGAATCGACCGCAACGCCGCTACGGCAGTCTCTAAATCTTGCGCATACTGCTCATAAATTGCTGTCTTCGCTTTCATGTGAGCAAGCATGGCGGAAACAACAAGTGCACCTCGTGCTGTTCGTGGCCCGTCCTGCACGTCTTCTTGAATAGCTTTCTTGAGGTCTCCGGCGTTACTGTTACCCTGGAGAGCGACAATGGTTTTTTTAAAGAAATCTGTAATCATATCTATATTTTATGCGGCTGTTGCCCCACTCTCAAGAGAACGCAGTGCGCAATCAATTACCATTTTCTCACTAACTCGCCAAGTCACCTCACGCATGCTAGTGAGTGTTTCGACAAGAAATTCTCTTGCATCTTTTTCAGTACCAATGACTCTCTTTGCTAAGTACGGCTTTAAAGAAGAGCGAAGGACATCTACGGCATTATTCTTTTGAAGAGCGTCTTCAACAGACGTTTCAAAAAGCACTTTCGTCTGATCTATAATTTCCTTATCAAGCGCTCTCAAAACTTCATCGTCGACAGTTAACGCCTCACTCACAATTTTATTTCCCCGCATGGCTTGATACTGACGAATCACCTTCTCTTTGTCCTCCAACGTCTTGGGCTCAGCACTGTCGTCTAGTGCGTCTCTTAACCCCTCTCTGATGGCTATATTTGCCATACTCCCCACTCGTTCAGTAACACCAAGACTTGCGAACACAACTTCATTTAACTCTGCAAGTTGCGCCAGCGCTGCATCGCGGAGCGCTTCAGCATTTTCAATTTTTTCTACTTTTTCAAGCTGTTGCTCGAGCACTTTTTTAATATTTTTTGCATTGTCACCATATCGTTCAATAGCGGCGTCCTCGTTACTCGTTCGGGAACGGAAACCCCAACGCTTCAAACGCGACGAACCCTTTTTGGCCGCTTCGAGATCTCTCGCCTTACTTTGTGCTTTCTCAGCACCACCCAATTTTTTACATTCGCTCTCAAGACTCGCTATTTGCTTCGTAACTGCCTGGTACTGTTCAATTGCATGTTGCATCTCAGCAATGGCCTCATGATTTCCTTCACGAACATACGCATCGATTTCATCAACAATTATACCTTCTACATCACCACTCTTTAAGCCAACCTCGCGAGGTATTTCTTTTTTGAAATAATTCGATAAACCCTTCTTTACTTCGTTAACGTTATTGTACTGTTCAATATATTGTTGTAACTGTTCTGGCGACATTTCACTCCCCTCACGGGTTGCGCCTGCTATCGCCTCTTTGTCATCGTCGGGTAACCTATCAACGAATTCTCTAAAACTCTTGTCGTTTAAATATTTCTCAAGCGCTTTCGCATCTAACCGCGTACCCCCTTCTTCTGCAGCTTTATCCGCACTTGTCGAATGCTCTCTACTTCGACGTCCAAATGGATTATACATATTATGGGCATTATAGCAGCTATACCTGCGTTTTTCAATGGCTGTCCCCTGATTATCGAGGTATACTATGTACACATATGGAAACAACACCATTCCCCCTCGGCATCCTTATTAACGCTTTTGTCACGAGCGTCGTCAGTGCGACGGCGTTTGCTTTTGTTTTGTTTTTAACTCGCCGCTGGCGACAACTCTCCCCGGCAATGCGCAGCTACGCAGTTTTCTGGCTCGCCACCAGTGTGCTTTGGGCAGCCGTTACTATTCGTTATCTTCTTGTGATTTTTGGCTACGCAGGCCAACAGTTCCACTTCGTAAACGAATTTATGGTTGAAACGGCAGTATTTAGCTCTGGCGTTGCTCTGTACTTCTACCTCGGCATGCAGCTCTTTAATTCAATCCGCAAAGCCCTTGCCTTAACTAGTCTTGGTCTACTTGCCATGGTGGCGGGGCTATGGCAATTTTTATTACCTGGCGGGTTTCACCCTGGTATTGTTACCGCTTTCACTGCTGACCCAGTGCCAAGCATCCGATTTCTCGCGATCTTTGGTTCATCAGCAAGTTTGGCGATGCTACTCCTCATTCGACACATTTTTATAACTCTGAAAGCCTGGCGAGGACAACCGATTGGTACCTTCCCGTATGCCCTCCTCTATTCGCTCTCGCTCATCATCTACGTAACGCTCGGCGTTATTGACCAAATGAAAATTCTTATCGATTGGCCGCTCGTCATCTTCCGTATTCTTTACACGGCCGTTTTCCTGTTCGCTTATTTAGTGCTTACGACCGAAGAAGAACAGCGACAAAATTACTTGCAACAAAAAACGGTCTCGTAAGACCGTTTTTACTTTTTAAAAAGACTAGCAGCATTTGCTAGTTCAGCTTTTTCTTTTCGCTGCAAACGCTTTATCGACATTTCACGCTTTAATGCTGTGCTGTGAGAAGATTGTTGTTCAAACCAACAAAGAACGACAGGCAACCTCCCTCGAGTATACCGTGCGCCCGTACCATTATTATGTTGCTCGATGCGTCGCTCTATGTGAGTAGTGATGCCAGTGTAATAGGTACCATCAGAACATCGCAGTAAGTACACGAACCAATCTGCCTCACTACTCATAAAAATTTAAAAAGATTCTCTGCACTGCGAACCCGATCCCGTGGACACGGGACGATCTTCCGAGTGACAAGGCCACAAACGTCAGTAAAGTACGAAGATAAAAACTTGTGTTCTCTGCACTGCGGACTCGACCGGATTCGAACCGGCGATCTTCTCCGTGACAGGGAGACGTGTTAACCAGGCTACACCACGAGTCCACACTGAAGAGAACGAAAAGAGTATAGGTTGAAACGTTGTAATGGACAACTCTAACGAGATACTGCGGACTCGATCCCGTGTCGACGGGACGATATCTCCGTGATCCCGCGAAGCGGGATTACCAGGCTACACCACGAGTCCACACTGAAGAGAACGAAAAGAGTATCACAAAAGAATTTAAGGAAACGAGTAGTGAAGCGGCGGCCGCTTGCTTACCTTAGCCTAGGGCTACACGGAAAACAAGCGGCAAAACAGGTGCTACTTCTTTGGCTTGTGCGCCTTAATGGCGGCTTTAACTTCGCGGACAACAACTGCAAAAATCTTCGGGTGATCAGCGGCAAGTGTGGACAGCACCTTACGGTCAAGTTCAATGTTTGCTTGCTTTAGCCCGGCAATAAATGCTGAGTAACTAAGACCAGCTGGCCGCACGGCGGCGCCTAAGCGGGTCTGCCACAATGCTCGATAATCTCGCTTCTTTAGCTTCCGACCAACATAGGCATGGACACCAGCCTTCACAATGGCGGTCTTTCCTGCCCGAAGTGTATTCTTACGCTTCCAACCAAACCCCTTCGCTCGCTTTAAGATGTTCTTGCGGCGCTTTACATGCGCGACGCCTCGTTTTACACGTGCCATAAAAGTAAAAGGTTACGAATACGGCAACTGCCGTCGAATAGTTTTAATGTCGCTTTTGGCCACCAACACTGGTCGCCGCTTCTTTCTGGTAACCGTACCGCTCTCAGCAGCATTGTAGTGATCTTGCCCAGCTGCTTTTCGCACCAACTTCGGAGACTTCCCCGTTCGGCTGCCGGCTTTGGCGCCCGAGAAGCGAACTCGCTTCGATAAACTTTTTCTAGTTTTTAGTTTCATATTGTCGTCGATAAATGAATCTAGGTTTTAGCAGGTTGCGGTGCGGCGACCTTGCCGCTTGAAAAACAAATAAGTGACATCCTCGCACCTACCTTTAGTACCGGCTGCTCGATGGTAATAGTATAACGCTTTTTCAAGCCGTCAATGAACTGGTTTATCGTCGCTTCGGCCAATTCTCTATGTTGATGCTCTCGGCCCCTGAGCAGCAGTTCAATCTTAAGCTTGCTGCCGTCATCTAAAAACTTTGACGCCTGATTTAAGCGAAGTTCTAGGTCATGCGTACCGATACGGGTTGAGAGTCGAATACCTTTCGTCTCTTGTTTCTTTTGCTTTTGCTTCGCCTTCTGTGTCTCCTTATCCCGCTGATACTTGAATTGGCTAAAATCAAGAATTTTTGCAACTGGCGGTTTGGCCGTGGGAGAAACCTCAACGAGGTCGTACCCAGCTTTCTCAGCCATTGCCCTTGCCTCCGCCGTAGCGACGACACCAACATTCTGCCCTTTTTCATCAACCAGTCTAACCTCAGGCGCAGTAATCTCTCGATTCACCTTATAGGCTGGACCGACTGGAAGAATGACACGGCGACGATACGTTCTACGCAAGGGCGTTGGATAGGGTGAGTAAACTGACACTATGCATAGCCCTTCTTCCCTTATTTTGCAGGGTTACGAAGGACACAACATGACTACTGGCCTGCCAGCCGTAGCTCGCAGAGCGAAGGCTGGTGGAGATGAGGGGAGTCGAACCCCTGTCTGAAGAGTGGAAGCCGAAAAGTCTACAGGTATAGTCGCTCATTGATTTCCATCCGACGACGTTGAGCGACGACGTGACGGATGCGAGTTCCGAAAGTACTCCGTACGCACCGGAACAGCACGTTAGGAGTGCTTACAAATATGACACCTCAATTGCTTCCCTGTAAGCGAGGAGGCTGAGATGGTTCTCGGCTTTTTTAGGCGAGAACAGGAGCAAGGCGGAGAGACGCGAAAGCGTTCTGCACCTTACTGGCCAGTGTGTTGGCTTGTATGTAGGTGGGAAAGATTTAGGAGCATTCCCATGCTCCACCTGCCTTTTCGGAAAGAACTCTCCATCGAAACCGGGACATCCCCATTTAGGGGCGCAGCATTCGCTGCCGAACCATACGGCCGACCTCACGCGTCTTAATATCCTCGCGTCGGTCGACCTTTGTTTTACCTCGTCCAAGGCCAATACTGACCTTGATGAGTCGGTTGCGAGTATACAGAGAAAGTGGCACTACTGTCAAACCTTTTGTTTGCAATAATCCAACTAATCGCACAAGTTCTTGCCGTCGCAAAAGTAACCGTCTGGTCTGACGAGGTTCATACCCTTCTACCGGACCGGCTTTGACATATGGTGGAATATAGAGATTTACCAATTCGGCGGCGAACTGTTGATGGCGGCTGGCTGAGTAAAAAGACCGTACGCGCACATAACTACCACGCATATCCCCCACCCCAGCCTTCAAAGACTTCACTTCTTGACCACTCAACGTGATGCCAGCCTCCCACCGCTCGATTATGGCGAATCGCTGTCGTGCGCGACGATTCTCGACCAATGTTCGAGACGCGCTTGTTTGTGCTGTCCTTTGAGATTTCATATCTGTTGCCGTATACTCCGTATACTAGCCTCAGCGAACAGACCATACAACTATGACTCCTCAATTTCAAGAAAGCAGCATTACCATCACCACCGCTACGATGCTTAAAGCAGTGGCGATGGTTGTGGCCGTTTGGGTTATCTACCTCACCGCTGATATCTTGTTCCTGGTTCTAGCGGCGATATTCTTGTCCGCCGCATTACGCCCGGGTGTTGATTGGTTGCAACGGCGACACATACCACGACCGGTGAGCATGCTCGGCATCTACGCCATACTTTTTGCGGTGCTTAGCACTGCGGTTATTCTCATTGTTCCGCCAATTATTGAAGAGCTAAAAGCCTTGGCCCTCACCTTTCCCGACCTCTACACGAAATTTTTCACCTGGCTCACGAGCTACAGCCCGCAGCTCGCCGCTACACCAGCCACCCAAGCGCTTCAAGAGTTATCACGAGCCATAACGTCCGCCACGCAAGGCGTTGTCGGAACCATTGCTGGAATTTTTGGTGGCTTGTTCTCGTTCTTCATGGTGCTTGTTATGACCTTCTACCTGGTCGTAGACGAGAACGCCATTGAACGCAGCGTGGCAGCCTTACCAGCGTCAGCCCAGACCTATCTCACTGGACTCTACGGCAGACTCGAGGCACAAATTGGTCGATGGCTACGAGCCCAACTGCTGCTCATGGCCTTGGTCGGCCTGTTGGTATACGTCTTACTTTTACTACTTGGCATGCGCTATGCGGTGCTCTTGGCAGTTGTGGCAGCATTAACGGAGTTTATCCCTTACCTCGGCCCTTTAATTGGCGCCGTACCAGCCATCCTGCTGGCCTATGCCATTTCGCCGGAGATGGCGGGAGCAGTTGCTGTCGCCTACTACCTGGTACAGCTTTTTGAGAACAACGTTCTTACGCCAAAAATCATGGAGCGAGCAGTTGGCCTCTCCCCCATTATTTCGATTGTCGCCTTCTTGGTTGGTGGAAAAATTGGCGGCATTACTGGCGCCTTCTTGGCCATACCGCTCGCCATCGCCTTGCATGTTATCATCCAAGAAACACGGGCTCGGCATCGAGCAAAAAC
Organism: Patescibacteria group bacterium; assembly: GCA_041675205.1. Lineage (NCBI taxonomy): Bacteria > Patescibacteria group bacterium. The sequence goes on from JBAYUF010000004.1 coordinate 47,565, forward strand.
TAGCCAGAAATAATTATGGTGAAATCAATGGACGAATTGGTGTCATTCGCCAAACGTCGCGGCTTTATTTTTCCGGGTTCAGAAATCTATGGTGGACTGGCGAACGCCTGGGACTACGGACCGCTTGGTGTTGAACTTAAAAATAACATCAAGCAAGAGTGGTGGCGACGCTTCGTGAATGCTCGTCCCGATGTTGTTGGTATCGATGCGGCGTTACTGATGAACCCCAAGGTCTGGGAAGCCAGTGGCCACCTTTCTAATTTCACTGACCCCTTGGTTGAAGACAAGGTCACCCACGAACGCTTCCGACTCGATCAACTCCTGGAAGCACAAGGGATTGATATAACGGGCCTCACCTTTGAGGAAATGCGCGCGGCGGCCAAACATAACAAGGTGCAAAGCCCCCACGGCAATGAGCTCACAGAAGCCAAGCAGTTCAACCTCATGCTCAAAACCTTCCTCGGACCCGCTGAAGCGCAAGCGAACGTCGTTTACTTCAGACCAGAAACAGCGCAATCAATGTTTGTAAATTTTAAGGCAGTGCTCAACGCCACGCGTCGACGGCTTCCGTTCGGCATCGCCCAAATCGGCAAAGCCTTCCGAAATGAAATCACACCAGGCAATTTCATCTTCCGCACCCGTGAATTCGAACAAATGGAAATTGAATACTTTATTCGCGAATCAGAATGGGAAACCCACTTCTCCGCCTGGCTGGCGAGTATGCAACAATGGATTCGTGACCTCGGCATTACTGAAGACCATATAGTACTCAAAGATATTGCGGACGGCGAACGCGCCCACTACTCAAAACGCACCATCGACATTGAATACACGTTCCCGTTTGGTACCAAAGAACTCTACGGTCTCGCCTACCGCACAGATTTTGATTTACAGGCGCACATGACTGGCAGCGGTGAAGATCTCAGCTATACCAATCCTGAAGATCCAACGGATAAATTCGTGCCACATGTCATCGAACCAACCTGGGGAGTTGATCGCACCGTGCTGGCAGTACTGTGCGAAGCGTATACAGAAGAAGCCGCACCAACGGCTGACGATAAAGCAGAAACACGAATTGTGATGAAGCTTCCCTACTGGCTTGCGCCGATAAAGGTAGCCGTGCTCCCACTCTCCAAAAAAGAAGAGCTGGCGACCATCGCTAAGCCGTTATTTGCAGAGCTCGCCAAACGCTTCGTCTGTGACTATGACGAAACACAATCTATTGGTCGCCGGTATCGACGACAAGACGAGATTGGCACACCCTTTGCCGTAACCGTTGACTTCGATACGGTGAACGACCACTGCGTCACTCTTCGCGACCGCGACACAATGGAGCAAGTGCGACTTCCTATTACAAACCTTGCCGACGAAATTGCTCGGCGCTTAGCGTAAAACAATGCAAACTATCAAACGTAGCCGACTCAAAAACGGCCTGACGCTTTATGTCGCACCTATGCCAAGCGCCCAAAGTGCCACAGTACTGGTGCTCGTACGAGCCGGTTCAAAGTACGAAACAAAACGAACAAATGGTTTGTCCCACTTCCTTGAACACATGTTTTTTAAGGGCACGGCCAAGCGACCGACACCGAAAGACGTTGCCGCCGTGCTGGACGCGGTCGGTGGCGAATATAACGCCTTTACCGACAAAGAGCACACCGGCTACTACGCCCGCCTCGACGCTCGCCATATCCCGCTGGCGGTAGACTGGGTGGCAGACATGTTGCTGCACTCTAATCATGCGGCTGAAGAAATTGAAAGAGAAAAAGGTGTCATACAGCAAGAATTGGCCATGTACTACGACACGCCGACTTCATACATTGGCGACGTCCTCGAGTCCCTGCTCTACGGCGACCAGCCCGCTGGATGGGATATTGGTGGCACCCGGCAGACGGTCGCCAACGTTACTCGTCGTGATCTCCTGGCCTACTTCCAAAGCCGTTATGTGGCGAACGAAACCATTGTGGTCGTGGCCGGTAAAGTACAAGCCGCAAAGATTGAACGACTCATCGAAAAACACTTCGCTATCTTACCGAAACGTCGTACCACGCCAAAGCTAGCGGTGAAAGAAAAGCAAACAGCACCGGCCTTTAAGCTACAAGAAAAGCAAACTGACCAAACGCATCTCGCCCTGGCTGTTCGCACCTATAACGCGTATGACGAACGGCGATACGCCGTGGCTGTACTTTCTATGATACTTGGCGGCAACATGAGCTCTCGACTGTTTACCAGTTTGCGAGAAAAGCACAGCCTCGCCTACTACGTTTCAACCCGTTCCCAGTACTACTCAGACTCAGGCTACTTGGTAACAACGGCTGGTGTGCCAAACGGTAAACTGGCCGAAGCAACGCACATCATTTTGAGTGAATACGAAACAATCAAACGAATTGGCATTGATGCCGCGGAACTCAATCAAGCCAAGGATTGCTTCAAAGGGCATGCTGTCATTGGGCTCGAATCATCGAGCGCCATGGCGAGTTTCCTTGGCGACCAAGCAATTCTGAAAGATAAAGCAGAACCAATTGAGTCTATGCTAAAACACATCGACCGCGTTACAACAGAGCAAGTGCTCAGTGTGGCAAAAGATATCTTCCAGAATAAAAAATTGAACCTCGCCGTCATTGGACCAAAGGGCGAGGAAGTAGCCGTTAAAGCCGCCCTTCGCTTCGCCATCTAATTAACCAGTTACAGCCAAACGACCAGCAACCAAACAAGAATAAACAACGACACCTGCACAATGTAGCCCAATACTGGATGAATTGGATGCTTCAAAAAACGATGCGCAGCATCGTGCATTGTATGGAAATCTGGTAAAAATTTTTTCCTTGATACATGCCAACAACCATCAAGGACATCTGGCAGCACGGCGCCAAGGGCGCCTGTGAAAAAAGCAGCCGGATGTCGAGTAATACCGCTTGCATAAAACAGGGTGACGATAGCTAAAGCGGTAAGCGCATCGAGAATAAATAAAGCAGCCACCCACCGCTTACGTTCAGGCGCGAGCAAGTACTTTTCAATCCGCTCGTCGCCATGCGGCACTGCGTCAAAAATGAAATGCGAGAGCATGCCGGCAAAACCAGCGACATACGGCTCGTCAATGACATCGCCAAGCAGAGCACCAATTGATGCGTGAACAGTTAGAAACATTTCATCAGTATACTGACCAATCCCCCTTCCGTCACATGAAAAAAACAAACGCTCCGACAAAGTCGGAGCGTTTGTAGGAACAACGTCGGAAGACGCTTAGCGCTGACCCATTGGTCGCGCCTCGTTCACGGTGATGGTTCTACCACTCAAGCTCTGCCCGTTCCAGGCGGAGATTGCTGCATCTGCCTCTTCGTCCGTCGACATTTCGACGAAGCCGAAGCCCTTCGACCGTCCGGTTTCCCGGTCAGTGATGATCTTGGCTGATGCTACCGTGCCCGAGTTAGAAAACGCGTCTTTGAGGTCCTCATCCGTGGTGGAGTAAGGAAGCCCGCCGACGAAAAGTCGCTTTGCCATTTCTCGTGCTTTGGTTACGTTACAAGTGCTCGTAAGGCGACCTAAATTCTCGGCTGTGGTCGCTTGGTAGCGTAAACAAGACACGAGAACCTTACATTGCGAAAATACTATAGCAGCTTTAACGCAACTTGTAAAGGGGGCTATTCAGGCCCTCTCCGGCGAACGTATTCAGGCCGCTCTGGTAAGTCAAAAAATAAACCGCGAAAACTTTTACTGCTGTAGTACAAAGCAAAGGCAAAAAGGAAGGCTATGAAATGACTGGCTACAAAAAAGGCGAGATGCGTGTTGCTTAGTGCGACCGCTGCGTAGCTGGTAGCGGACACATAGACAAAACTGTAGACACCAGCAGCAGAAACGACAAAATCAGTTGCGATAATCCAGCGCTGCAGAGGATTCGTTAATCCAGCTAACAGTATCAGCGCTAAAACAATAAGAGAAATTGCAAACGCTGATACTGGCAAGAGCGAAACAACGAATGGACTCACTATTGTTAAAGTAATTGCTATAGCAATGAACAAACGGCGAACAATGTCTCCGTAGTAATGCACCGTGGCAACGACCGGCACTACATGTTGGTCGACTGCTCGTAAATGTGAGTCCATGAGTTTATAATAACTCGTTTCAAAAGGTTGGCCAACTATGAGTTGACGTTACCTAATCGCTGATGAACAGCTGCACTATACGTAGACACCGAGAATCTCCGGTCACACCCTGAACGAGCCATAAAGCGAACCGTGCCGAAAATCGGCCGAGGAAACCATGGCCGGTCATGAACGCCGCCAATAGACCAGGCGATACCTGCGTAGCCATTGGGGTCTCGCCCGTCGACTTGATACCGGTCATTCAACCCAACCGCAACGCGCATGGCAATGGTGGCTGAGGGTGACCACTCTAGTATTTTTTTTGCCCAGTACATGCGCAGGTACCCAGGCATGGTGCCGCAATGCACCAACTCAAGCTGGGCCGCATTCCACAGTTCGTCATGTGTCTGTGCCTTGTCTAACGTGGCTTCACTGTATAGGTACGGACGCTTATCACGACTATGCTCTGCAAGTGTTTTTTGCGACCAGGCTGGAAAGCCTTTTATCGAGTCGTAGTTCTCATTGTAAAAACAAAAGTTCTCCGCCAGTTCACGACGAACTATCAATTCTTCCAAGAAGGTTTCGGCTGCTTCTGACCGTGGCTGCTTCATAACTTCTAGAGCGACTCGGGCTGCTGCCAGTTGCCCAAAATGTAGATACGGCGACAACAGTGACTGCCCAGACTTCGTTGGATCATTACGATGCTCTTTGTAATGACGCAGTTTATTTTTTATAAAATATCGCATCTTTCGATTCGCTTCTTTTGGTCCTGGTTCAAGTTCACTCGGCAAGCGAATCGCTTCATTTACTTGCACCGTGCGCCGTATCGTTGACCAGTTTACAGTTGGACAATTACCTGACCACGGAAATGGATGACGCCGTACCTTTGGGAATGGTGTTAGGTACTCCGGCAACAGTCGCGTAATCTTTGGTCGCAATGTTCGAGCCGAGTACTCTTGCTTTGGTGAAGCCAACCAGCACGGCACGATATTATGTGCATCAACCTCAATGAGTGGTACTGGCAGTTCTTTGGCTAATGTCGAACGCCACTCACGAGCGCGTCGAAGTGGAGAAAAATCTGTTACCACTGCTCCAACTTTGTGACGGCGAACAAACACTTTTATTGCCTTTACCGGGTCGTCAAGCAGGATAAAAAATGGTAGCCGCAATGTACGTGCCTCTGTTGCAACGGCGCGTAACCCAGGAAGCATAAAATCAACCAGACGGGCTGTACCACGGTGCTGTCGTAAATCAGGGCGTAAACAGAAAACAACTATAAGGGGCACTTTTTGCTGCACGGCTAATGACTGCGCATGCGATAAGGCCCAATTATCTTCAATTCGCTGATCCCGAGACATCCAGTACACGACAGGACCAACACCATGCGGTTTGTCGTTCAGTGTTCGAGCACGACGCAAGTCACTATGCATAGCTTCAGTGTACTGAATTCCAGACGTAGCGTCATTTAAAATAAAAACGATTCTATCCGTCCGTGTCGAAAGCTACTAGCAAATCTTTCGCAAATAGGTTATGCTACGAATAGCTATAGTCTGTAATAATCCTATGAATTTATATCTCTACGTCATTTGTTTCTCGCTCATTGGAGGTCTTATCTCGCTTCTTGGTGCAGTGATACTACTCACCAGCCAACGGTTACAGCCACATCTCCACCATATGTTGAGCTTTGCGGCTGGCGCACTCCTGGCCACTACGTTCCTGGAACTCTTACCTGAAGCAACCGAGTTACTAGCCGAACGTGGTACACACACAGACGGACTCTTTGCCTGGACACTCACCGGCTTCGTTCTTTTCTTCCTAATGGAGTCTTTCTTTCATGGCCGAGCCACTCACCCATCAAACGACGTCATAGAGAGCGGTGGCGGACATCACGACCTATCTCACGCTCCATGGTTTGTTATTATTGGCGACACACTACACAACTTTGTTGATGGCATTGCCATCGCTGCTGCCTTCATTGTAAATCCCGGGCTCGGTATCGTAACAACCTTTGCTGTTGCCGCGCACGAAATCCCCCAAGAAATTGGTGACATGAGTGTCATGTTAGCGGCGGGCTGGAAAAAAAGTAGAGTCATTGGTTGGAATATTGTCAGCGCGGCGGCGTCTCTACTCGGCGCGATACTAACCGTTTCCTTGCAGGCATTCGTTGAACCCTACATTGCCGCCCTTTTGGCACTAACCGCCGGCTTCTTCATTTACATTAGCGCCGCCGACCTCGTGCCTGAGCTCCATCGTCGTACGAGGCAAGATAAACTCGGCCATGTGGTAACGATGTTTCTCATTGGTATAGCGGTCATAGCGATTGTTACAAAAGTTGCTCACGGCTAGGCGTGAAGCGCTAGTAATAAAATCGCCCCGGCAAGATGTCGGGGCGGTTTTTTTATCTACACTATTTTTAATCTTTGTTCACGTAAGCCTCGAATGCTTCTTTATCTCCGTATGGCAGAAAATCTTTCTGATGCTCTGGCGCATGAAAACCTTCGTACTTTTTATGCATAATGGCACACCAAAATTTTTCTGATTCAGCCGCTATCCGCGCACAATATGGCAACAAACCATTGGCGTAACCACAGTAGGCACAATGTACCTTTTCAATGAGTGACAGGTAGGAAAGCTTGTGACGGTCAATGCGAATATAGTCTCCCCGCTTAACATACGGCAAACCGTATATGGGAAAAGAAAACCGATGGTAGAGCTCGGTCGCAATATCAAGAAATAAAAGCGGTACAGCCATACCATAAATAAAAGGCCCAGTAAGCCAATAGAGAAGGATTCGACTTGGTTGTTTCTGAAGTTCTTTTCGAAATTGCATGTCGGCAAGTCTAGCTGGGATTGACTAAAAAGGCAAAAGGTGCTAGTTTATTGGCACTTTGAGCCAGGAGGTGATGAGGATGAGGAGTTGTGGAAGGCTTACATTCACAGCCAAGCGTTTCGATGGACACTGGTTCCTCGAGATCTGCCCCAGGGCCAATCTCAGACGTTTGACGCCCGATCCAATTTTCTTCAACCCGTCGACGGCGAGACCCGTGCCAGCGACGGACAATCGCAGGGTGAGAACTCTGCACTGAAGGAGGTCGCATGACGCGACAAAATAAGGCGAGGGCTGTTGCCAGAAAGGCGGCCAAGAAGAAGGGAGAGAGCAACGGTGGCGGCAAGAAGAAACGCCACAACAACCGTTCGGCAAAAAGGCCGAAGAAAAAGAGGGAGAAGTAACCCTCTCCCACCCGACCGACCCGCATGGCGGCTGGTGAGCAAGGTATCCCCTAGCTCCCAGCCGCCAAAAAATTTGCCAAAAAATGAATCACACCCCGACACAACGTCGTGGTGTGATTTGTAAACTCACTAACAATGCTTATCGAATTTCGTACTGCAACGTGACGCTTATATTCACTTCTTGGCTGCCAGGCTCAATAGTCGGCGTTGGTACTGCAGCTTTCGTTTCCGCCATCATATCTCTCTCCCCGCCGTAGGCAAGCGGATACACTGGTGGCTGACCACTTGTTCCTTCCGACACTGAAAGGAGTCGCCCTAATCGGAAGTTACCGGCCTCAGCAATATCTTTTGCTTTGGCTTGCGCCTTGGCAAAAGCTTCGGCGCGCGCTTCGTTTTCTGATGCGGTTGGGTCGTCTACCGTGAACTGCAAACCAGAAACCGAATTAGCACCATTTGCTACAACACCAGAAAGTAACGTTCCAGCCTTAGCAAAATCGTGCACCTTTACACCAACGCTTTGGCTCACTGTGTAGCCAACGATTGATGGTGGTGGGCAAGGAGCAACACCGGTACATGGGTAGTACTGGTAACTTGGTGAAACGTTATAGCCCTGTGTGCGAATGTCTTTCTTGTCTACCCCCTGCGCCTTCAAGTAGTCAATAGCGGCATTGGTCTTTTCGGTGTTCTTTGTTTGGAGCACCGCCACGTCGTCCTTGCCTTCAGTAATAACCGTAAAACTAAATTCGGCCACATCTGGCACCACCACAGCCTTACCATCACCACTCACCGAGAAACTACGAAACGACGTTGGTTCCGCAGCCCGACTGTATGTTTTCACGTACGCCAACGCACTTACTGCTACTGCCGCAAGCGTGAACGTACCGACAATATAAAGCGCATTTTGAATTCTTTGATTCATAGTGTTTTTAAATAGTAAGTATTTTTAGTATAGCACAGACGGGAAGAGAGGGTCGCACCATTATTGGGGCGACCCTCTCGAAACCTCTTCAAACCTGCACCCCCTCGCTCAGCGCCAGCGCGAACTAGAATGCTTGCGTGGCGTGAAGTGAAAGGCGCCGATTGTCGGCGCAGGCGGCGGAGACTGCCGGTTGCAGGTGTCCGGCCTGCGTCGTGCCCGCTCACGCTCTCAATCGGAGAGGTACGGACCCGTTTTCCATGCCCACGGACCACCTTCGCCATGCGCCCGCTTACCCGGAAAAGGAATCGCAGGCGCGCCAGGCACCGGAGATGCGAAAGTCCCATGGTCGTCGACGAAGTAGAGCACTCCGCCGCGCCACGCGACTGACCGCCTGGTCTTCCTGGCGAACCGCCTCTGGGTCGCACGGCGACGTTCCTTCACCTTCGAATGCCTCGAATGCGACGATGACGTCGACTGCTTCTTGGGGGAAGCCGCTACCGATTGCACCGGCTCCTCCATCCTCACGCCATGCGCTCGGACGGAAGCCTTATCGAGCTGACCAACGAGCACCACGCCGCGTGCCCCTTCTTCGGCAATCTTGAAATAGTGCCTGCAACTGCACTGCGCCTACAGATCGCCACCCCCGCCCTGCTCGTCTTCCAGAACGTCCTTGTCGACTCGACAAGACGCACGATCGCGCCGCAGCTACGATGGCGAAAGTACTGGTCAATCCAGGGTCCTTGCTCTTCTGCATACATGATGCTTTCCTCCTGCCTTGGGTTCAAAATTGTGCCTAACCTGCCTCCTGACTCTTCGGGAACGAAAGAACTCTATGGGAGAAGTAAGAAAAAGGCAAGATAAACATAACTTTTCTTGCTCATCCAAGAAAAGTCACCAGAAGTCATGCCAGAGGCAGATCCGCCTTTGGTGGACTGGTCTCTATTATTTTAACGAAGCAAAAGAGTAATGAAATCCCTTACTCCAGTGCTTTTTTATACTTTTCAACAATTTTAGAAAACCCTTCTCGCTCCCCATCTGCTATCGGTTCACCAGGTGGCAAAACTTCCGCTAATGGATTAACTTTCACACCATTTTTAACAAGTTCATAGTGCACATGCGGCCCCGTAGAGAACCCTGTTGAGCCAACGTAGCCGATAACATCTCCTTGGCTCACCTTTTCCCCACGTTTCACTGCAAATTTGGACATATGAGCGTAGTTGGTACTGAAGGTGGCATTGTGTCGAACAGAGACCTTATTACCATATGAGCCGTCCCATCCAGCGAGTGTAACGGTACCGTCTCCTACAGCTCGAATTGGCGTGCCGTACGACGCAGCATAATCTATTGCCCGATGCCCCGTGCTCACGTTAAAGGCTTGCACGTACCGCCTGCCCGTTGTGAAGCCAGACGAAATATACCGATACGCTACCGGTGCTTTCAAAAAAAGTTTACGAACGCTATTCCCATTATCGTCATAGTATTGAAATTCGCTGCCCGGTACGGTGTAGCCAATCGCATACGCCGCCGTACCAGCATTCACATATTTCCCCGCGAGTACCCGGCCTGAACCTGCCTTTTCTCCATTGAGGAATCGTTCTTCATATACAACGGCGAACGTATCCCCGCTGCGAACATCTTGGGAAAAATCAACACTCCACTGCAACGAATCGGCAAATGCGATGACCGTTGCTTCATCTATGCCAGCAGCTAGCGCCGACTGATACAACGTTTCAGAAACAACCCCCGTCGCCGTACGCTCCGTTACCTCATACGGAATTGCTTGTCGCACAGCTCGCCACGCGCCGCTTTCGTCTCGCGTTACAATCAATTCTTCTTCGTCATCGATGTCGTAAACAAGTCGACCCAGTATGGCGCCAGCTGAATCAAAATAGAGTGCAATTGTTCGACCACTCCGAATAGTAGCAAGATCGTAAACCGCAAATGCCGCATCATAGATACTCGACGAAGCTTCAGTTGTTATGCCAGCGCTCGTCATGAGTACCCCATAGGTCGCCCCGTCGCTAATTGCAACGATTTTTTTGTGCTCGTCTGAAGCGGCAACCTTATTTGCCGGATGCACAAATTCTGAAGCCGTACCGTACTGATTAATCGCTTTGTACGACGTCAGGCACGCGAGTACCGCGGCGGCTATAAGAAGCGTATGTTTTAGTGACAACATTGCACGCAGCATAACACAGCTACGCATGGATACGAAACGGAATACACAGCGTACTAGTACATTGAAACATTGCGAAAGAAACGCCCGGCGCCAATGGCACAGGACGTTTCTTTTGGGTCTTTTACTTTACTTTAAGCGGTAGTTCAAATTTACTTCAACAACGATTTCATTCACCCCAGCTGGCACAATTGGAGAACCACCTCCCCCACCACCTGCGCCTAAGCCCTCACCGTAGTACGGCGTCGGCCCAGGAACAGAAATTGGATTCTCCCACCAACCCACCACATCTCGCAGCCGGACACCAAGGCCGCTGGCAATGGCACCCGCTTTCGTCTTAGCATCTGCAATGGCAGCCAGCCGAGCCTGCTGTCGCAGCTCTTCAAGGTTTGATGGCGAGAAAGAAATACCAAAGACCTGATTCGCACCGGCCGCTGTTGCCGCGGCAATGATGCCTGAAGTTCGGTTCGTGTCGTCTTTGGCTTGCTTTATGGTAATGGTAATGAGCTGATTCGCGGTATAACCGACTGGTCGATTTTGACCGTTTACATACTCATAGCGGGCCTGCAACGTGTAACTCTGTGTGGCGATATCTTCCTTGAGCACACCAGCTTTCTCAATGGCAGCCAATACTTTACTGATGCGAGTGTTTAATTCGGTCAACGCTTTGGCCGCTTCTGTTTCTGTATCAACATTCACGCCAAGCGTTACCTTGGCCTCGTCTGATTCATAGGGAACAGTGGCGCGACCAGTAACTGAAATCTGCCACTGCGGGTAATTAACTATTCTGTCGCGTAAAATAGCGACAAGCACAACGGCGGTGAGAGCCACAATGCCAAGCCCCAAAAGCACCAGACGGCTACCGTTGCCTCCGGCGCGTATTGTTGAGATGTCCATAGTTTGAAAATTGGTGCGACATAATTATCGCTACTATTTCTAGTATAGAGCAGTTCTTTCTCGAAAGACAATTCTATAGTTTTTGTAAAAAAGAAATACCGCTCCTTTTGAGAGCGGTATTTCAATACAGTGCTCCGTTTACTTCTTTCCTTTTTTCTTGCCTTTCGCAGAAGAAACAGCCTTGATTGTTAATAGCGCCGCCAAAGCACCAAGAGCAATTTTTGCATTCCGCTTCGTGTTAGCGTCCAGTGCTTCGTAATGTGCCTTACCACGTTTTGCCAAAGTTTTTACGTCTGCGGTCACGCCCATAAGGTCACTTGCCAGCATGGCAACTTTGTCGTTCAAACTGTTGACTGTCTTGTTATTTAAATGTTTTGCAACCTTCGCTTGTAATTGCTTCACTACCGGTGGCATTTTTTTCTTTTTCATACTTTTTCGTAGTGTGAATAATATTCACAGTGTACGCCGAGCGTACAGGAACTACAACTACCGGTCTCGGCGATAGCCGCCGCGTTGTGGCCGCGACGAATGGCCAGAACTGCGACGCGGTGGAAAATTATTGCGACGACTATCAGAACGCTCCGTATACTCGCTTCGCGATTCAGCCCGCGCTGGAGGTAATTCAGGCAGCCGAGAAATAGGTAACACGCGACGAATTAACCGTTCAATTTGCCGCACCGTATCCCCTTGTCCGGGAGCCGCGAACGAAATAGCATGGCCACCCTTACCCGCTCGTCCGGTACGACCAATGCGGTGCACGTAATCATCTGGATTATCTGGCAAGTCAAAGTTAAGCACCAACTCAATGCCAGTAACGTCGATACCGCGCGCCGCAATATCGGTCGCGACAAGTACTCGATACTTTCCAGATTTAAAACCATCAAGCGCTTCACGACGTTGGGCCAGGGTGCGATTAGAGTGAATTTCCGCTGAGTTCACTTTGGCTTTGCGGATGTCCAGCGCAATTTTTTTTGCACCGTGCTTCGTGCGTGAAAACACCAACACTGTCCCACGGTATTCACCGAGCAGTCGTTCGAGTAATCTAATTTTATCCCGCTGTGGCACCACGAATAATTCGTGGGTTACTTGAGAGGCAGCCGTTCCCGGCGGCGCGACTTCAACGCGAATCGGAAGCTGCAGGTAGACCGTGGCCAATTTCATAATTTCCGGGGGCATAGTTGCCGAAAAGAGCATTGTTTGCCCACCCTTTGGAACGCGATTCATAATTTGTTTGAGCTGCGGCGCAAAACCCATGTCGAGCATCCGGTCTGCTTCGTCTAACACCACTACCCGAACGTCATCCAGTGTTAAAATGCGTTGCTCAAGGTGGTCAATGAGTCGACCGGGCGTTGCCACAATGAGGTGTGGTCGGGCACGCAGGCTCCTAATTTGCCGATCCATTGAAGCGCCACCAATAAGAACAGCAGTGCGCAAATTGAATTGGCGGCCTATTTTCATAAGCACCTCTTCAACTTGCAGTGCCAGTTCACGTGTCGGAAGCACCACCAGGCCACGACCGCCGCTCGTTGCAATTCGTTGCAAAAGTGGAATACCAAACGCTAATGTCTTACCAGTACCCGTTTGGGCAATACCAACAATATCCTTCCCTTGAATAGCAATGGGAATGGATTGTTTTTGAATCGGCGTTGGTTTAATGAACTTCGCCTTATCGAGAGCCTCGAGAAGACGTGGAGCAATACCTAAGCCGTAAAATGTATCGTCTGGCATGAAGAGCCTAGGTCTACCACAGTTTATCGCTTGTGTCAATCACTGCGTTACTTTCGAAGGGCATTCCGCAGTATTCGCTTACGTAAACGAATACTGGTTGGCGTTACTTCAACGAGTTCGTCGTCGCCAATGTACTCAAGTGCTAGTTCAATATTCTGTTCACGCTTTGGGGCTAAATCGCTCGTCGTTAAATCTTTATTTGCTCGAAAGTTTGACAATTGCTTCGCCTTACAAACGTTAATGACGATATCCTCGGCTTTGGCGTTCTCCCCTACAACCTGGCCTTCATATACTGTTTCACCTGCCCCCACAAAATACTCACCGCGGTCTTGGGCGTGGAGCAATGCATAGGGGGTACAAATGCCCGTCTCGTGCGCAATCAGTGAACCATGCGGCGCTGCTTCTAATCCTTGAATTTTTGGATGGTATCCAGCCACGAGTGAGTTCATTATACCCGTGCCTTTGGTCTCGATAATAAACTTGTGACGGAAACCAATGAGCCCTCGTGTTGGCGCGAAGAAATGGAAATGCGCCGTCTCGTTTTCAACGTGCATATTTTTAAGCTCACCTTTCCGCTGCGTCATCTCTTTAATGACCATACCCGAGTACGCATCAGCCACGTCCACCCAGACGTCTTCCATAGGCTCAGATAGTACGCCATCGATGTCTTTCATAATCACCTCAGGTCGGGATACCTGCAGCTCAAACCCTTCGCGACGCATTTTTTCAATGAGAATGGCCAAATGGAGCTCACCGCGGCCACTTACCACAAATTCCTCGGCTGAACCTCCCCGCTCCACTTCTAAAGCAACGTCATTTTCCAGCTCTTTCTTGAGGCGCTCATCAATGTTACGCGAGGTGCCAAGCTTCCCCTCTTTACCCGCAAAAGGAGACGTATTCACCCCAAAGGTCATACGAACCGTCGGCTTTTCAATGTTGATTGGTGGCAACGCTTCTGGCGCTGCGGTGCTCGCGATAGTGTCGCCAATGTGCACGTTGTCTATGCCAGCCAAGACAGCAATATCACCAGATTCAACCCGCTCAACTTGAGTGCGGGCAAGGCCTTGAAAGGTCATCAGGGCGCTCAATTTCTGACGCTTCATAGGGCTGCCGTCAAATGGTAAGTGCGCAATCGTTGCGCCGTTTTCAATGCTCCCCCGCTCAATACGGCCAAGCCCTAATCGACCCAAATAATTATCGTACACAGTGGCAACAACCATCAGCTGCAGCTCACCATCCGGATTAACATGCGGCACCGGAATGTGTTTCACGATTGCCTCAAAAAGAGGCGTAACGTTCTTCATAGTATCGAGCTCCGGCGTAACACCCGCTAACCCAAGTTTGCCTGAAGCGTAGATGATAGGAAAATTAAGCTGCTCGTCATTAGCATTAAACTCCATAAAAAGCTCAATGACACGGTCAAGGACGTAGGCAATACGAGCACTCGGTTTATCAATCTTATTAATGACAACAATAATTTTATGCCCGGCGTCCAAGGCCTTTTTCAGAACAAAACGAGTCTGCGGCATTGGCCCTTCCTGTGCATCAACGAGTAAAAGCGACCCATCCGCCATATTAAGCACGCGCTCTACCTCACCACCGAAATCAGCGTGCCCAGGGGTATCAATAATATTAATTTTTGTGCCATCAAAAATAACGGAAGCGTTTTTGGCAAAAATGGTGATGCCACGCTCTCGCTCAAGCTCATTGGTATCCATGATGAGATCTTCAGTAGCAAATTTTCCAAGATTTGTGCCGGATTGCTTCAAGAAAGCATCAACCATGGTGGATTTACCGTGGTCAACGTGAGCAATAATGGCAATGTTTCGTACTGTACCCATAAAAAAAATAACGCGGCTAACGTTGCGGCGCTTGCATACTCTACCCGCTTTCGACTAAAAAAGCAAGCCTAGCTTTGGGATGAGGCGGGTCAGCTAAAAGCTGCCCGCCTCGAGAAAAGGGTCACGTCACGACTGCGATTGGACTACTGAAGCCGCCTCCCAAGGCCAAAACCAATCGCTGAGTACAGTACAACGAAATTCCAGTACGAGTTACTCACATTCCTCATCACGAGGACGGGTAATGTGACGTACCACTGCACGGTTGTGTACCAGGACTCAGGCTCTTGTGTTTCTTCTGGTTTCATCTGCCCTACTCCTTTCTCCTCAACAATACAAACCTAGACCTCAAACCAAAGTTGGTCAACAAGGTACAACGCCTTGCTACCTTCGCTATGGGTTTTTATTTCATACCCCATAGGCTCGAGGTAGGCGTACGGAAGCGAAGACTGGTTGGTAGCCTTCGAGCCGCACTGTTTAAGTCCGAGCACCAGCGAGGACGAGTTTACGGCGAGCAATCAGTCGCAGTGAACCGTACCCACAACTCGGGCCGAGGGCGTCATTCTTTTGGTGACTTTTCTTAGACGAGTAAGAAAAGACACATCATGAACTTGCGTTACTATACGTTCGTACAGTAAACTATTATCCATGACAACGCATGTAGAAAAGTTAGCGCAGTTCTATCGCACGCGCGATCGCATGCCAAGCTATGGTGAGCTCACAACGCTTTTAGGTTTTCGTTCTAAAAACGCCGCCACCTACTGGGTGGAACGTTGGCTGGAGCACGGTGTCGTAAAGCGTGACCGAACTGGTCGACTGCTCCCCGGTAAAGCACTCCTACCCATTCGACTGCTGGGTGACATCCAAGCTGGGTTTCCTTCTCCAGCAGAAGAAGAGAACGTCGACACTATCTCTCTTGACGACTGGTTGATTGAACAACGGGAATCAAGCTTTATGCTGCGCGTCTCCGGAGATTCAATGCAAGACGCTGGCATTCTAACCGGTGACTACGTCATTTTAGAACGTGGACGTACTCCTAAGAACGGCGACATTGTGGTGGCTGAAGTAGACAGTGCCTGGACTATGAAATATTTCGAACGGAAAAACGGTGTCGTTGCTCTGCGGTCAGGGAACCGGCGCTACCCAACACTTCGCCCCAAAGAAACATTAACTATCGCTGGTGTTGTTACCGTTGTTATTCGTCGCTACAAAACGCTATGAACCCAGAAGGCACGCACTGGAAACGGGTCATTATCCACCTTGATGGGGATGCTTTTTTTGCCAGCTGTGAGCAAGCCATGCACCCAGAGTATCGTGGCAAACCTGTTATCACGGGTAAAGAACGTGGCATTGTGGCTGCCGCCAGCTACGAAGCGAAGGCCTTAGGTATACAGCGAGGTGTAGCGTTATGGGATGTAAAAAAAATTTGCCCTGAGGCTATTATTGTGCCGTCAGATTACGAAACCTATTCACTTTTCTCGGAACGAATGTTTGCCATCATGCGCCGCTATACTTCCACCATTGAAGAATACGGCATTGATGAGGGGTTTGCAGACATTACTGGCCTCGCTCGCCCCCTCGGTTTATCGTACATTCAAATTGCGCAAGCCATGCAAACGGCTATTCATCGAGAGCTTGGCATAACCGTTTCCGTTGGCATGGGGCCGTCGAAAGTGTTGGCGAAGCTTGGTTCAAAACATAAAAAACCAAACAGCCTTACCGTTATTTCCCCGGGGGAGAGAATCGGCTACCTCGCAGCAACACCAGTAGGAAAACTTTGGGGCGTCGGGCCACGCACTGCCGCCTATTGCCATACGCTGCACATAGAAACAGCCCTTGATTTTGCCAGCCAACCACTCGCACTCGTAACCCGCCGCTTCACGAAGCCGCTGGTTGAACTGTGGCATGAACTACAGGGCGAATCAGTACTCCCCGTGGTAACGGCAATAAAAAATACCTATGCCAGTATCAGTAAAACAAAAACATTTACTGCATCTCGCTGTCGAGAGCTTGTCTATGCACAGCTTTTAAAAAATGTAGAGAATGCGTGCATAAAAACGCGCCGGTACGACCTGGCAAGCAAGAAAATCATTATCTTCCTCAAGCAAAATGATTTTCGAACAAGCGCAGCTGAAGCCTCATTAACGCGTGCCACCGCCTACCCACAAGACCTGGCGCGAGTGCTTCATGATTTGTTTGACCGCATCTTTATACCAGGTACCGACTACCGTGCCACGGGCATCGTCCTGACCGACATGGTTCTAAGTGCAGACGTGCAGCGAGCACTCTTTGAGCCACCCGTGACCCTTGAACGATTGCACAACGTGTACGAAGCCGTTGATGAATTAGCTGAGAAGTATGGCAAACACACTGTTCACTTAGCTGGCAGTGAAATGGCTCATAGAGAACCTGCCCACAACTCCCAGAGAAGCGAGCTGCCAGAACGAAAACGAACACGGCTGCGAGGTGAAACCACCAGAAAACATTTGGCTATTCCCCTACTCCTGCACGAGCTACGATAACTCTAACCACCAACAATAAGTCTGTAGAGTAATTTCGTTATTGGATCAAGGTCTGGACCATATACCAATAACCCACCAAGACCACCCGTTAAGGTAACTGCCATAAGCCCTGCCATCGCAGTAACTGGCGCTAACCAACTCGAAACGACACGCTCTGCGATACGCGCTAGGTTAAATACGAATGACGGTAGTCCTTTTGCTACTCGACCACTCAGGCGTTCGAGTAGCCCAAACTCTGTAGCAACAACAAGGACGTAGCAAACAGCAAGCACACTGAAAATGATAGTGGTTGTCTGCGCCGCTAGTTCGTGAAGCTCAAGAATGCGCAGAAAATCCCCACCCGCGCCGAATGACTCACCGGCAATATCACCGGTTAACAATGCCACTCCGGCACCGATAGTCCCTGGTAGGAGAAAAAGTGCCTTGGCATATCGCCACCATGGCAGAGCGAGCACAATTCGGAACCGTAAAAATTCCAACCCGACATACACGGTGAGTAGCGCGATTGGAAAATGAACAACGATTGGATGAATATCCATACGTTTTTTATTTAGGTTAATTGCCGCACGGCACCAACGTAACTACAATAATCGCAATCTTTCCCGGGCAGCGGCACGACTGAGCCATCCATACAACGTCGAAGCGCAAAGATAGTATTTTGAATCCATGCGTCATCCCCCGTATAGGGAATAAGCGTGACCTCAAATTCAATCTTACCGTCAAACGCTTTCCGATCAGTTAGCCCATTGCAGTACACGAAATAACCGGTCGAAGAAACCTTATGTCCGTTCTGTCTGAGAAGCCACTGATAAATCTCCATCTGACGCTTATAACCAATATGCCAGTCCTGGTTCAGGCTGGTGATGCTTTCACCTTTGCTGGTGGCTTTGTAATCAACGACAATGTATTCACCGGCGGAATTTTGCCAGAGGTCGTCAATGGCGCCGGTGATGATGAGGTTCGTTGTCTCGTGTAAGTATTCAATGCCTTTAAAATTTTCTCGCCAATCATTCAATTGCTCATGCGCCACAGGCCGAGCATCAACGCCATATTTTTCAATAAGCGGATGTTGCGTGCCATTGACTCGATGAATATCGAATTCTTTTTTAAGAAGTGTGTCGACCGCAGTGTTAAGGTTGAAAGGAAAACCCGGTGGCCGGCCAACACCTAACCGGCGGTCAAGATAAAAGCAACGGGGACATTCGATAAATAAATCTATTTTTGAACGACTAATTTTGAATGGTCGAGGGCTTGCCGGGTCAAAAATATTCCGTGTTCGAGTGGGATTATAGTATTTGCTCATACCGAAAGTATAGCACGGCGCGCGTTTGACGCTCTACTCGATTCGCTATAAGATTTTGTCCTCTTTCGACAATTTCAGGAGGAACTCGCCATGAACGACAAGGACGTATTGAATGCGGCAATCGACTGGCTTGTTGCCGACCGGCTGCCGAATGACTTCTCTTTCACAACCTGCCTAAAGGCACTCTTCAAATGCGACGATGTGCCTTTGATCGCTCGATTTCTCAGCGAGCACTTCGCCTGGCTACGGCACAACACTGCTGTGGCACACGAGCACATCATCGAAGCCTTCTGGCTACTAAAAACGGAGCCAGTGGTGGTGCCCGGTCGGGTACTACAGCTTGGTGGAACCGGCGGCGCAGGTAAATCACGCAGACTGAACACCACGAGTTTAGCAACACTTGTGGCGGCCAGCGTGGATAGCGGCTGGCAGATAGTGAAGTTCGGTAATTCCGGACAACGCACGGCGGGCAGTACCGACTTCTGGGAAATAGCACTCGGTATTCCTGGAAGCTCACTGAACGTCGCACGCGCAACGAGTACTCTACCAACAACTGGTTTGGCCATTATTCATGCCAGAACGGTCATCCCCTTGCTCGGAAAATTGCGCGCAGCCCGCCAGCAAGTCCAGGGGCCTACTGTTCTGAACCTCGTTGGTCCGTTGCTTCACCCTATCTACGGCGAAGAAACAATGGCGGCGATTGGGGTTTTTGACGAGAAGTTCCTGATGCCAGTAGCGCACGCCATGCAGCAGCTTGGTTTGTCTGGGGTTGTATATAGCGGCACAGGCGAGCACGGTAGCTGGCTCGATGAACTCTCTTCAGACGGCATGACCTACGTGATTGGTATTGGGCGGAACGAATTGTACCGTCCGGCAACGCTGCTCACTCAGTACTTTTCCACGTCAGAAACAGTGAGTGCAGCTGTCCTCGACAGACTCGTCCAAGGTGACGTTGAAAACCCTGCGGCTCGATGGGTTATCGAAAATGCGGCGTTCTTACTTGCGGCCACTGGTCGACCGGGCAGCGCACCAAATGCAGCGAGTGTTCGAGAGGTGACGATCACACTGAACAACGCCGTACGAAATGGTTCGGTGAAACGCCTCATTGAGGCATACCGATAGAAAAAAGGGGGTACTGAAACAAACCGGGCGCTTCGCAAACCTGCGAAGCGCCCGGTTCCCTTTTGGGGTACTAGGGTAACTACCAGCCTAAACCGCCACCCATACCACCCATCATACGACCATGCTGCCGACCCGTCGTCTTTCCCTTACGCTCTGTCACCTGCTTCTCAAGCGCAGCCAAACGTTTGTCGCTTTGTGCCTGCGTAATAACACCCTTTGAAACGAGCGTTGCCAAATGCTGCTTTACTGTTTCTTGCTGCGCGGCTTGAATGCGTTCTTTCAACTGTGCATCGGTAAGCCCTTGTGCAGTAGCGATATCCGCAATTGACTTCCCGTCAGCCCACGCATCTTTTACGACATCGGCAGAAACGCCCAGCAACTTTGCCGCTGCATCAAAATGCTGCTGCTGACGACTACTTACTTCGTCTGCAGACAAGCTTGGCTCAGCAAAAGAAAATCCACTGCCAAACATGCCGCGCGCAGAAACAGCTGATGCGCCGAACAAACTTAAGCCGATAACCGGTGCGAACGCGTAAACAAGGTACTTCTTTTTCATGTAAATAAGTTTAGCTGTATAAGAATGGCATCTGTCGACCGATGCCTATAACTACTACAACGACACGCTGGACTTCTTACGTTACCAGCTCTTACTACGGTACCAGCGGGATCATCATTGGTGCGCCTGGCCGCATCATCCTGCCCCTAAATTGTTCGCCATCAACCGGCCGTAAACCATCGGCCATGATTATGCCATTATTGTGATTACCTAAAACAATAACGACATCACCCATCTTGAGATCTAAACCACTTGGCAGGCGTGTCTGTCGTGTGACGACGACGCGTACATCGTCACCATTACGAAGCGTCATAGTAAAACCATCATCCGTCCATTCCGCAACCGTACCCACATTCACCCGTGGCGTTTCCCGTGTGTCGAGTGATCGGTAGAAAGGTTCTGCGAAAGGCACATGCCGGCGCAGCGCTTGATCAGCAAACGTGCGGTGTAAGCGAACACGATCGAATAGAAAACTCCCCACGAGAAACAGGATGAACAGCACGACTGCAGAGTATACGAGCGGTTGACGATATGCGAATTGAAAATGCTTAACAAGGTACACCAAAGCGAGTAAGACCAGACCTGCAAATCCCGCTACAAGCCATGGGAATGACCAGAAAAGGATGCCAAACCCGGGAGCTCCAAATGCTGGCATGAAAAAAGTTCCGTTCATCCGCATAATGAACATGGCTAGACTCCCGACAAAGATGACAACGGCAAATCCGAAGAGCACCATGGTCACAAAAAGGATGCCTCGTATTAAAAAATGCCAACGCGGCCGCATACTAACATCCTTGTTATGGATGCGCTCAAGCACGGCTTTCCCTAGGTCGGTCAAGGATGGTGTGGTTTTTTTATCTTCCATAGGGATGTCGTTTTTCATAAAGCTGACGAAGTGCCTCTTTTGCCCGAAGTAATCGGACACCAACAGTGGCGATGGGAATCTCTAAAATATCCGCTATCTCTTGGTAGCTCATATCTTCAAAGTAATAAAAAATGAGCGGCTCACGGTACTTAACGTCAAGCAATTGAATAAGCTCGTCGAAGGCATCACGAAGTTCCCGTTCTAAAATATTCTTATCTGTTCGTTCTGCGGCAATTGGGTGCGGAAAAAGTACGTCAGGATCAAAGAAAGGCAACGCGTCGTGGCCAGACTTTTTTATGGCGTTCACAAATTCGTTATGTGCTATCCGGTACAGCCATGGAGAAAAACGACGCTTCGCATTAAAACTATTTAAATTGACGTACGCTTTCAAAAAAACATCTTGCACCTTATCCTCAGCGTCTTCTCGCGTCGAAAGAAACCGACGGGCATACCGCAGCATCTTTCCCTCATACCGTTCAACAAGCGCAGCAAATGCACTCACATCGCCCCGCTGTACAGACGCGGCTATTTCCTCGTCAGACTCTACCATAGCTACCTTATACTACCCTTTTCTGTCCGATTTCTTTCACCTACCCCTACGACTGTTTTCCTTTTAGAGCGTGTAGCAGCGAAATAATTTCTTTCAGTTTTTCATCTTCAATTCGTGCTAATGCCTGTTGCAACTCTTCAATTTCTTCTTTTGCACGCTTGTTTGTTTCGTAATCGTCCAAAGCTTGAACACGATCCCGTTCACCTTGACGATTCTGCGACATCATAATTATCGGTGCCGCATACGCCGCCTGCGTAGAAAATAGTAAGTTCAGCAATATGAAAGGGTACGGGTCCCACCGTAACGTGTAGGCGACCAAATTAAGAACAATCCACACGAAGACAAGAACACTTTGCAAAATAATGAAGTGCCAGGAGCCCATATATGCTGCCACCGCATCAGCCAAGCGTTGACCTACCGTTCGCTCTTCGTTATGACGTTCGTGCCAGGTTTTTATTTGGTTTGAGATATATGACATAGTGAAAGTATAGCATGACTCTCAAGCTACCTTACACTGCCGCAGGCTTCTCTCGACCAAAAACAATTGCCGCCAGCAAGCTACTTAACGGCACTGCCAAAACAAGTGCGGAAGAACCAACCAGCGTACGAATGACTTCTTCTATAATTATTTGGCTGTTTAACGTTACCCAAAGTGGCTGAGTAGGAAAGGCGGCCACGAGCAAAAACAAAGGGAACGATGCGCCGGCATAGGCCAGGGCCAGTGTATTCACGAGCGCTGCAATATGCTCTCGACCCACCGACATACCACGGTGATAAAGTTCGGTTACCGAAAGTGAACCATTCGCTTTGTGGATTTCCTCGATAGCCGCTACCTGACTCGTTGTAACGTCATCGAGTACGCCTAAGGTACCAATAATGATGGCACCAAAAAGTAAACCACGTAAATCAAGATTCTCAAACTGCCCAACCTGAATGTAGTACGCCTCTTCTGAAGCAGCACCGGAAAGTTTTGCAAACAGCACTGCCAGCCCAGCCACCGCAACGGTACCAAGCAAGGTGAGTAAGGTGCTGGTCAACGCCAGCCATGTACGTTGCGTATGGCCATGGGCAACAAAAATTGAAATAACCGCAATCACGGCGGCACCCAAGACGCACACCCACAGCGGGCTGTACCCATGAAGAATGAGTGGCACAATTGCGAAAGCAATTACCGCAATACTAATGCCAAGGCCCACTATCGCACCTATCCCCTGACGTCTTCCTACTACTGCGACCAATAAAAAGAATAGTCCGAACAGAGCGCCAACCCGCGGCAATCGATAGCGTTCGGCTATGTAATAACGCTCTAACGACTCATCATCTTCCGACCGAATCAGAACGACTGTTTCACCAGCAACTGCAAACTCACCCTCTCGAACGAGGTAATCACCGCCATGACGGATATCAAAAATTTCACCAGCATCAAGGCCACCAAGAACTCGAACACGTACATCTTGATAGGTTGATGCGCCATTTTCTGTTTCATCGCTCCCGGTGCGTAGTACTTCAATCACCTCGCCGCGAACATAGGTATTGTAAATAACCGGCGCTTCTGTTTCTGCGGCAGCAATTATCGGCAGCGACCAAACAATGATGCTGAGGAGAGCAATAGTTCGACTACGCATGTTTCTTAGAGCAGCGCATGCAAAGTCCAAAAAATTCTAAGGCGTGTTCGTCAATACGAGCGAAAGATTTTGTTTGTTTCAATACTTTTCGACGTACAGCAGCAATACCACACTCTTGAAAATTCTCTACTGCTCCGCAGTTTCGACACACTACGTGATGATGGTCGTCTGAAGCAACTTCATAGTGCGCATGGCCATGACGCAAATTGACTTGCCGCACAGCGCCGCAGTTCTCAAGCGATTCAAGTGTTCTGTACACGGTCGCTTGATCAGTCGTCGCCGTAAGCCCAGCAAGAACACCGCGGATACTAAGCGGCCCAGGCGCGTGTAGTAATGTGTCTAAAATAGCAACGCGTGAAGCAGTTACCCGTAGACCTTTTGATTTTAAGATATTCCTTGAAGTGACTGTAATTTTTTTCATACCGTTGCTACTCAAGTAGCAGGAACGTTGCGCTGACGTTACGGTCAGAAAAACGATACTCCAGAATTTCGCCTTCAGCTTTCTTCTCTGCTAACCACATCGCAACAACTTTTCGTAAGGCGCCAGTGCCGATACCAAAAATTATCTTACCTGTGCGCTGACTCTGGTACACCGCTTGATCCAAAAAATCATCCAACTCACGAAGCGCTTCAGCCACATTCTTCCCGTGTAAATCTAGCTGTGGGGTTTCTGGATTCACCCCTGCTGCCGCCAATATGGTGCCACGGATATCCGAAACTGGTGGGGCAACTTCGCTAGGTGAACCAGCACCTTCGCGCATTTTCAATTTCCATGATTTTGGCATAAGCGTAAGCATAACGTACTATTCATAAACCGTAAAAAACAGGCATAACTTATGTAACGCCTGTTTCTTGCCACCCAGCATGCTAAACTTATCATATGAATAATCGAATAAACTACCTGTTACTTGCCAGTATAGTCCTTAGTGCCACGCTGGCTGCTGTGCTCTACTTCGTGGGTAGTAATCTTGCTACTACCGTGCTATTCGTCACGCTCATTGTTGGCAGCCTCCCGACGGGCTATCGAATTATTCGCTCAGCGCTACGAGGCCAAATGGGTGCGGATTTTATTGCGCTTGCCGCCATTTTGACAGCACTTATCATGGGCCAGTATCTGGCTGGCGTTGCGATTCTCCTCATGCTCACCACGGGTGAAGCCCTAGATTCCTACGCCCAAGGTCGTGCCACGGCCGAGCTTACGAAGCTACTCGAAAACACACCACGCACAGCGCACCGACAACAAACGAATGGACAAATTGAAGACATACCCATAGAAGCAGTCGTTATTGGAGACACCCTCATAATTAAACCAAGCGAAATCGTGCCAATTGACTGTGTGGTTATCCAGGGCGACATCACAATAGATGAATCTGCTATCACCGGTGAAAGTTTACCCGTCAGTAAATCCCCAGGTTCAATTGTATACAGTGGCTCGATTACCACCGATCAGCCCTTTACTGCCCGAGCCACTAGCACAAGTGCAGCCAGCCGTTATCAAACAATTGTTCGCCTCGTACGCAATGCCCAGGAAGAACGCTCCCCCATTGTTCGCCTGGCGGACAAGTACGCTGGTCAATTCACCATTGCAACCTTTTTACTTGCCGGCCTGGCGTGGTTTGTTTCTGGTGACCCAACCCGCATGCTCGCTGTGCTTGTTGTTGCCTCGCCTTGCCCGCTTATACTTGCAGCACCCATAGCAATGATTTCTGGCATCAGTAAGGCTGCCAGCCGAGGCGTTATTATGAAAAGCGGCTCGGCACTTGAACGGTTAGCTGGCGCTCGAGGCCTTATTTTTGACAAAACCGGCACCCTCACGGTTGGGAAACCAACGGCTGTCCGTATTGTTGCTTTTGACGCACATACCGAAGATGACGTCCTCAGCATTGCCGCCTCAGTGGATCAACTTTCCACGCATGTTTTTGCTCGAGCTATCGTAGCTGAGGCACAAAGTAAAAAGCTTCAGCTTGTATACCCTGAGGCTTTTTCCGAAGTTATTAGTCACGGCACTGTCGGCACGATCAAAGGAACGCGCTACGTCGTTGGCTCCCTGCAACACATACATAAGCAAAAGCTAGCAATTCCCACAACACTCGCCGCAATCGAAGCAACGGCTCGTGAGGAAGGTTTGTCAGTCGTTTGTGTGGCCAGTGAAACTGCCATACTCGGATATATCCTGTTCGCTGATGTCATTCAACCTGATGTGCATGATTTATTCCAAAAAATACGTAGTCACTCGTTACAAAAAATTGTCATGCTAACGGGAGACAAAATCGCTGTGGCTGAAAAAATTTCCGCAGCGGTCGGCATTGAGGAATACCACGCGGAACTACTTCCGGAAGACAAAGTACTGTGGGTTAAAAAACTACAGACCGAGCACGGCCCCATGGCCATGGTTGGTGACGGCATTAACGACGCACCAGCTCTCGCCGCTGCCTCCGTTGGCATTGCCATCGCCCACGGTGGAGCAACAGCAGCATCCGAAACAGGTGACATTATTATCACTGGTGCCGGCATTGCCAACATTCACGATGCTATCCACATTGCCCAGCGTTCGAGTCAACTCGCGAAACAAAGTATCGGCGTTGGCATGGGTCTAAGTATCGGGCTTATGGTTTTTGCGGCGTTCGGTTACATTCCACCAGTACTCGGTGCGGTACTGCAAGAAGTCGTTGACGTTATTGTTATTGCCAACGCACTTCGACTACACCTTGAAACAATTACGTAAGTTCACTATCGCCAAAAGGCGTACAATGCCGCCAAGCCAATGCGGTAGTACCCAAACACAGTAAAATCATTTTTTGCCACATAGTGAAGTAACCAACGAATGCTGAGTAGCGCAACGATAAATGCCGTTACAAATCCCACCACCAGAAGGTCCACATTCGCCCGAGTAAACAGTTCATAATTCTTTACGATATCCAGCATACTTGCCGCTGCAATTGTTGGCACTGCTAACAAAAAAGAAAACGCCACAATTGTTTGACGTCGAAGCCCCAAAAGTAGTCCACCAATAATGGTCGCGCCGGAACGCGACACCCCTGGGATAATTGCAACTGACTGAAAACAGCCGATTAAAAAACAGGTGTGGTAAGAAAGTTCAGAAATTTCAGCAGTCGTCGTTATACTCGACTGACCGCGCCATTTTTCAAATACAAGTATAACGACACCGCCAAGAAACAGTGCCCAGAGCACAACCGTGGTATTGGCAAGTACATATTGTTTCAAAAACGGATAGAGCAGTATTCCAACGAGTCCGGTTGGCACAAACGCTACAGCTAAGCGCATAAGCACTTGCCATTGCAAAAAACTGCGCCAATAAAGGGTCACAACAGCCAGTATGGCACCGAGCTGAATAATAATTTCAAAACTTTTCAAAAAATCATCCGCCGTAATTCCGAGCACCTGACTTGTCAAAATAAGATGCGCCGTTGAAGAAACAGGCAAGAACTCCGTTAGCCCTTCAACGATACCGAGAATGATGGCGTCAAAATAGGTCATGTGTGCCACACTATCAATTTAACGCTGTACCTGCTTCCAGCGCCAC
Source organism: Patescibacteria group bacterium (assembly GCA_041675205.1). Taxonomy (NCBI): domain Bacteria; species Patescibacteria group bacterium. The sequence continues at coordinate 74,520 of JBAYUF010000004.1, forward strand.
GAAATTAGAGTGACAAAGTAACGAAGATTCAACAGAAAAACTATTGTGTTCAAAACAACCAGCACACTTCCCACGCTTGCCAATACTCCAGCACTGACTCTGCTTAAAACATGAACCAACCACCACAGAAACGGGGCTGATGGATCTTCTTGTAGCTCATCAGAAAATAATAACTGTACAGCAAGTTGAGGGCCACGATTGGCAGCCACCAAAAAAATATAGCCAACGAATATCCCCGCGACAGTCGACAGCATCGAGAAAAATACTACTTGTCGACCACGGGCACTCGTCGGCATGGCAAATAATTGTAATCTTAACTGCGCTGACAAGATATCACCAATCATGGCAATACGACGTTTTAATCCAATCGTGAAGCCAAATTTTTTTTCTTTTACTACCTGTGTAACGCCAGGAAGCATGACAAAGCTCAAACCCTTACTGTAATGCTGCGCATAAAAATTAAGACCAGTTTCTACCCGAAAACGAACTTTGTAATAATCAGGCAATAACTTCCATAGCGCTTTAGTTAATGCACGTTCTCCACCCAAAAGCGCCGTGAACGCTAATACGTACCGCAAATAGTAAACCGTTCGATGTCGCATACCCACGCACATTGCCACCTCTCCGTACAATACGGGCTCAAGAATCTTATCAATCGCTGAGTGAGTTAAGCCGACGATATCGGCATCGGTAAAAAAGAGGAGTTCGCCCGTGGCAACCTTAACGCCAGCAGCAAGGGCTTGAGCTTTACCATGATTTTTTTGAAGACGAACCAATCGAACTGGGTAACGGGCAACAATCTCCGACAGATTATCGGTGGAACCGTCATCAACCACAATGACTTCAGAAAATCCAGTATACGTCGTCAAAACATCGAGCACGGTGGCTATTCGTGCAGCTTCGTTGAATGCGGCAACAATGGCGGTTACTTTTTGAGAAGACGATTCGATAGCCATACCGTGATGGGCTGATACGTGAAAAAGACGAGCACTAATACGAGTAACGCTACTTCAACATGACCAAAATACGAAATAAGGTTCACAGAACCGCGACCAGCCAACCAGCCCAGTAGCACCATGACCGTTAGCCACAGTATGGCGCCGGCAGTATCAAAAAAAAGAAACGTACTGAACCGAAGTCGCCGGGTAGCGAGATATAGTAATGTCAGAATACGGGTTCCGTAGAGAAATTTAATAAATAGTAACGCCAAAAATGGTTTGGTGCCGAATCGCTCTTCAATAGTCGCCAGTACCGTTTCGTATTTTTTTTGATAGCGACGGAAGACAAAAGTCGTTGCCTGACGACCAAATAAAAACCAAACGCTATCTGAGAATACCGTTCCGAGTAACGCGACCCACCACACCACGACCGGAGACCATAACCCCTGTCCCGACAAAAATGCAGCCGTAAGAATAACACTTTCACCAAAGAAAACACTGCCTAAAAAAATGCCAAAAACGTGATGAGCAATGATAAATTGGATAACTGCAGGGCTAATCATTGCTTCTAGTATACCTTGAATCGACCGAATGCAGACACTACACAACTTCTAGAACTATTGAGCCTTGTTTTTTCCTTTGCAGGGTCTACTATTGTGGGTACTACGTACTACTCGGCACGTAGAATTCCAGCAGGAGAAACGCCATGCAAGGAGCACGTCGCGCACGCAGCTGTGAAGGCAAGGATCCGGACTTCGAAGAGAACCTCGATCCGGAACCGGACACCGCAACCGACACCGAAGTCGAAGAGGACGACGAGGACTAGATCCCGTCTACCCTACCACTTCATTCGGCCAGCAAGGCCGACAAGCCAACATACGGCGGGCGGTTACCAACTGGAACCGACCCGCCTCAATTTTTTATAGCGTCCAGTTTGTAGGTCCACCCTGGCTGCCACTGCCATGCCGCCGTCACAGTCTTTCGTAGTGGCACATCGTTTATTACATTTTCGAGACCGTACTGCGTGGCTCGGGAACCAATGACAAGTACTGTTTTGCCATTATACTGGCTGAGAACATCGGTCAAAAAACTTTTCATAAGTTCCGTTGTTTGCTGGTAGCTCTGACCACCTGGAAATGGTTCTTCAATGTAATTCCCTCGACAACGCTCTACTTCACTACTTGCCCGTCTTGTGAAATCACCATAGTCACATTCCCGCAGTCGCTTATCTTTTAGAACAGGGAATGGGCGACCGGCAAACGCCAACTCGCCCGTTCTGTATGAACGCTGCAAATCAGAACAAAAAACAGCGGCAAATTCTTGATTCCGATATCGCTCACCAAGTGCTTTCGCTTGCGACTCACCCACCGTCGACAGTGCAACATCAAAATCCCCCGAGGCTATTCCAGCTTCATTGTCTAAGGACGTTGCGTGTGACTCAAAAATAAGTGTAACCATTCTACGTGTTCAACAGACTTCCGCAACAACGCTTGTTTATATCTGTGAAGTGGCTTTATCGTTTCTTATACGCTGCTCGAGCTGGTCGTTCTTCACCACGAGAGCCTGATCCTAAAACTTTCAAAATCATGTCGAGCTTGCTATTCAACGTTCGAAGCTGTTCGTTTAAGGAAGATTCTTTGTCAGGGCGAATCTCACCGTCAAATCGACGAGCGGTACTCGCTCCTGTTGAGCCATAGGCAGGAGCATCTGCAACGCCTTCCCGTTTATAGCAAATCGAGCAAAATACTGGCTTTTTACCATTTGGCTTAAAAGGAACCATGCACTCTTTGCCGCACTTAACGCACGTGGCAGTATGCAGCTCTGTTCGGACATCGTCTCTACTCGGCCCACTCTTTTTCCAAGGTTTGTCATTATTGAACTTGCTGCTGGTGCTGCGCTTGTCGCGAGAATTCCTATCGTACGTTTTTTTTATCATAAATGCAGTGTTAGCTAATTGGCTTGAGCCTATGCTAAATAAGGTAAATTGGCAAGGTAAGTAGCTTGCTATTTCAAATGATTACTTATAGAATCTGCGCACTGTTTACCTACGGCAACGGCCTGGAAACAGAATACGACCGAGAGGTTATACATTGAGCCAGCTTCAAGACGGTTACATTTTTATCAGTGGGCCGGTTGGCTATGACGGTGTCGTGGCCCTGGCTAAACCTGGTGCACCTGAAGCCTGGGTGCATCTCCTTGACGGTGTTACGGGTGCTCATGTGCATCGCGTAGAGCACCTAAGGGAGCTCATCAGTGGCAGACTGGCCACTCGCGACAAGAAAGGGTGGACCAACGCATCCCTACTCTTCGCCGTAGAGCCGAACACCGACGGCAAGACCGGGGAAATCATCCCCTTCGCCAAGTTCCGGCGGATGCTCGGCGTCTAGCCGAACGAACGCCGGGAGCGACTGCTGGCGGGCTATCCAACTTCTAGGCAACGGCCTTGAACGTTGGGTAGCCCGCCATCGATTTTTTCAACTATTTCGTTTATGAGCTGTGGACCCTCGTAAATCATTCCGGTGATAAGTTGCACAAGGTCCGCGCCGCTGGCAAAGCGCGCCTGTGCGTCAGCTGAAGAAAATATTCCACCACAACTCACTAGCGCCACCTCACTACCAAACACCTGCCGCATGTGAGCCACCAATGCGTGCGACTGCAAAGCGGTTGGCCGACCACTAAAGTTGCCTGGCTGACCAGCCAACGCCGCAATTTCTACTGCGTCGAACGCAGCACTGTGTCTATTTTTTACTAAGTTTGAAAAAATAAATCCTCGTATACCGTACTGTAAAGCAATGCGTACAAGCACCTCGGCGTTAGGCACGGTGATTTCACTTGGCATCTTTACAAATAGTGGCTGCCGAATTCCGAGCGTTGTAACGGCACGTACCAGTGCGATAAAATTCTCAGGCTCTGAGAAAGTTTCAGTGAGTGCCGTGTTAGGACAACTGACATTAAGTTCAAAAAAACTAACGTATGGTTTCGCCTGAAATAATGAAAAAGTCTCTAAGTAATCATCGATTGCCTTAGGAACAGTATTAACAGCGGAAACATTTGAGCTACCAATACTTATGCCAAGTGTCTGTTTTTCTAACTGCTTTTTGTCGAGACGAGCCGCAACAGCAATTGCACCGTCAGATTTGAAACCTTTGTTTACTAATATAGCTTGCGATTTCGGTAGCCGCACTAATTGTTTTCCTGGATTACCCGAGGATGGCCGAGCGGTTACCGTGCCAACGGTGGTAAAACCAAAACCAACTGCCGGCAGCACCTTCGCCAGATGACCGTTGTAATCAAAACCGGCCGCTAACCCAACGGGGTTTGCAAAGCTAATACCCAAAACAGTTTTGGGCTTCCGCACTGTTCGTCCACAAAAAAATTGAACGATTGCCCGTCGATTCTCCAAATACTCACCTACGGCGACTGCTCCTCGATGTACCCGACTAGCGTCAAACTTGAAAAGAACCGGCCGAAGAATGGTGCGATATAGAGCACCAATAAGTTTATGCGGCGCAGTAGTGCGAACGATGGCGTGCGTGAACCACTTCATAATGTTAGTGGTACCACACTCTTTGCCAGGTCAACAATCCTGGCGGGTGACGAAATAATCTAGAGCAACCCGAGATCTATGGTGTGATCAATGCGAATCTTGGCCACAAAGTCTGGGATGTGGCTCACCAACACCATCGCACCCTCATAACTATCGAGTGCGTTCGCTATCACCGGCAAATGTCGAAAATTAATATGGTTCGTTGGTTCGTCTAGTATGATGAGACCCGGGCGCATGAGCACTAGTCGCGCTAAGGCAAGCAATCCCTTTTGACCTTCAGACATCGAACGAATGTCGTTTCCGAGCACCTTACCATCCAACAAAAAACCAGCTGCCATGGAGCGAAGTGCGTGTTCGTCTTGCTTCTCCATAACCTTCGCCAAACTATCAAAGCCCGTCTCGTCAAAATTCAGCATTGAAAAATCTTGAGCATAGTAGCCAACACGAACGCCAGCCCCTATGGTTACACCTTTCGCTTCCCCGGATGCAATTTGTCTAAGCAATGTTGTTTTTCCAATGCCATTTGGGCCAGCCAAGAGAAGATGTGAGCGACGGCGGAGTGTTAAATCTATATCTTTCATGATTGGCTCCCCTGCTTTTACGATGCCCACCTTTTTAATATCAAGAATGGCGCCATTAAAATCGAACGGAAACTCTTGCACGGGAATAGTGAAGTCACGAATTGTTTTATCCTCACGACGCACTTCAACCATTTCTTCCGCCGCTTCTTCCGCATTTTCACGCATTCGCTTTGCAACCGAGCGAAGCTTACCACCCTTGTGTGCGAATACTTCTGCCTGCGCCATTTTCTTTTTTATCTGTTGAGCAGCTTGAGCGTTTTGCATTTCCTCGCGCTCAATGCGGCGACTAATCTCTTCAACCACATCTGTGTAGTTACCGTTGTACTGTTCAATTTTATGCGTATGTACATCCAGGTAGATAACGCCATCAGTAAAGGCGTTTAAGAAATCGGCGTCGTGGGAAATAACGATGACTGTTTTCTCGTACATCATTAAGAATCCAGTGAGATGCATGATACCGTCGTGATCCAAGTTGTTCGTTGGTTCATCAAGCAGCAAAACGTCTGGGTCTTGAATGAGGGCGTAGGCAAGCAAAAGTCTAGCTTGTTGCCCACCCGAATGTTGACGAACTGTTTTTGTAAGGTCTGTCTTCAAGTTCACCGCATCAAGTACGTCGGAAATTCGTTTATCCAAGTTGTAAGGTACTTCTTGAAAGGTGGCGGCGAAAAAATCTCGCACAGTAAGGTCCAGCTGTTCTGGGGCAACGACCTGCTTCGCAATGCCTACTGTGGCATCTTTGGGCGTTAAGTGAATACGGCCGGATTGCAGCTCACGCTCTCCTAAAATGAGCGAAAACAACGAGGTCTTCCCTGCCCCGTTTTGCCCCATGAGGGCAACCTTCGAGCCACGACGCACAGAAAAACTAGCCTCATCAAGAATGGGCTTGGTTTTGCCGTAATTAAAAATCACTTCGTCGAAACGAAGGACTACATCATTATTTGCCATGCCCGAACAGACTAAGGAATTTTTTTAGTCTTGGCAATGGCACACAATGAAAATGCGAGGCTTTTTTGTGTATTTTAACTATGGCTGTATACTTACTAAACGTTTTTAAAAAGATAACCTTACACATCCTATGAGGCACAGGCTCTCGCTCTTCATCAGCACAGCGGTACTTATCATGACTCCCCTCTCGGCTCACGCGGCAATGCTCAAGGCTGGCGAAGAATATACCTTGCCGAAAAATAGTACGATCGAAGAAGATCTCTACATTGGTGCTGGAAACAGCAGCATCAACGGTGATGTTGCGGGTGATTTAGTTGTTGGTGGTGGCAATATCGTCATTACCGGAAATATCAAAGACGACCTCACCATTGGTGGTGGTTCAATAAAAGTCCTCGGCTCTGTTGGTGATGACCTTCGTATTGCTGGCGGCGACATAACAATTACTGGCGCTATTGGCGGCGACCTCGTCATTGCCGGTGGAAATGTTCACATTCTCTCAACGGCAACGATTGCTGGTGATATTTTAGCCGGTGCTGGTGCACTTATAATCGATGGCACAGTTACGGGGGATGTTTCAGCAGCCGGCGGTGCGCTGCTTCTTAATGGCACTGTTGCTGGAAGCGTCTTCGCTCGAGCTGAAGAAATCAAACTTGGTACGGGCGCAACAATCGAAGGCAACCTTGCGTATCACGCACCAAAGGCCGCCTCTGTAGCCACTGGCGCAACCATTAAGGGCGCAACCGACTACACGCAGGTTATGCGGCCAGCAAAGCACGGCGGGCCAGCATTCGCCAAAGGCATGTTTGCCTTCTTGGGTGTCCTTTGGCTTACCAAAGTGCTCATGCTTCTTCTGGCAGCACTACTCCTCTTTGCCTTTGTACCTCGAATGCTTACGGCTACTACCAAAACGGCTATGGATAGCTTCGGGTCTGCCGCATTGCGTGGCTCCATTGTTCTGGTAGTAACGCCATTTGCAATTATTCTGAGCTTGATAACAATTATCGGCATGCTCGTCGGCATACCCGCGGCACTCATTTTCGGAGCACTTCTCATTATCGCAAAGGTGCTCGCGGGCGTTACGTTTGGCTCCATTATTTTCCGCCAATTCAAAAAGGCGAAGGAGGTAGAAGTAACCTGGCAGAGTATTACGGTCGGCGTCATCTGCTTGGCGCTCCTTAGTGCCATTCCTTTCGTTGGTTGGATTTTGTGTTTCCTACTGTTTATCGCCTCACTTGGTAGCGTGTCTTCCCACCTCTACCACTTGATTGCAAAAGAACGCTAAGTAGAAATAACCTGTAAATAAACCAGCCCACTACGGGCTGGTTTATTTTTTGACCAAAAAATACTTCGCTACGGTAGCTTAGCTATAGAATTTCTTTTTCCAATATTTTCTCTATTTCTGCTTCACTAATCGGTCTTAGCAATTTTTTTAATTCTGGGTCTTCGGACAAATCAACATCATGTTTCTTTAACAGCAGGACGGTCATTTTCATCAACTTCGTTATTTCTTTTTCGGCAATGAGGTTTATTTGTAAATGAACTTCTTCTCTAAGGTCGTCAACTTTCATATTTCTGTTCTGTGATATCAGCACAAAATAGCAAGTACAATTGCTTCCAAAGAAACTATAGTGGTCAATAAGCTGAATGGAAATGGATCAAACACTGGAATCCACGCAATGCGATTTGTATTGATGAGTACCCAGGCAATAAATAGGCCGGAATTAACAAGAAGAAAACTCATACTGCCAAAGTGCGAGGTCATCCAATCGGCAATCTTGTCTGACAGTATTCTCTTGGCGTCAGCTTTCGCCTTAATGCTCCGGAGTATCATCTTTCTTTTTGGCGTTTCATTTTCACCAAACAACCCATACAGAAACGACAAGTGATTTTTTGACATAGAAATATTGAACTAGTTTATATTGTTTCGACAATCAGTTGAAACCAAACCACAATCGTTCAACTCATAATGCTTATTGCGCTTCATTTTTATGCTTCACAATTACTTTTTTTATAGTACGCAAAGTAATCTCCTGAACAGTAAAAACCATATCCTCGTGCAGAACTTCGTCCCCCGCTTTGGGAAAACGCTCTAGCCTATCCAAAATGAAACCAGAAACGGTATTAAAATCTTTATCTTCAGGCAATGCAGAATGGAAATGCTTATTAAAATCAACCACTGATACATCACCCGCAACCTTATGCGTATCGCCAACCTGCTCAATGGCTTGACTTACTTCATCGGTTTCGTCGGTAATGTCCCCCACTATTTCTTCTAATATATCTTCCAGGGTAACAAGCCCCTCCACTTCACCACGTTCATTCGTTACTAATGCCACTTGCACCTTTTTTCTTTGCAGCCGTTGTAGTACTTCGCTAATTTTCATAGCCGTAGGCACAAAGTAAGGCGGCAACAAATAATCATGGATATCAAAATTCTTATCCACGTTATCAAACTTCCCCAATAATTTTTTTGTGTACAAAACACCAACAATAGTATTGAGGTTGCCTTGGTATATAGGTATGCGGGAGTACCCAGATTCAATCGCTTTATGGACCACGCTTCGCGCTGGCTCATTAATATCAAAGGCAACCATCTGCGTCCGAGGTACCATTATTTTCTCTACGGTTAAATTAGAGAAATCAAAAATATTTTCTAGAAGACCGTGTTCGTGCGCCTTAATAGTGCCCGCATTACGACCTTCTATTAGAACTGCCCTAATTTCTTCCTTGGAAAGTCGCGACTCTAAAAAGCTGGTTGAATCTTTAAAAAATTTCAAAATGAAATTTGCAGAACTGCTGAGTAACTTTATGGGCCAAAAAGAAATTTTTGATTCCCACCAAATTGGATAGGCCGCCAGCAAGCTAAATTTCTCGGCGTACCGTAACCCAAGTGACTTTGGCACAAGCTCACCCAAGACCACACTAACGTAGGACAATACCGCCACAACAACTACGAAACTGATGGCATAAGCATTATTCGAAATGAATAAATAACTTACATTTTCTAGTACGCCTGAAAATCGTTCTGCAATACTAGCGCCGGCAAAGGCGGAAGCAAAAATGGTGATAACAGAAATACCAACCTGAATCGTGGCAAACAAGCTTTCGGGATTCTTATGAAGCTCTTGGACAATTTTCGCTCGTTGATTCCCCTGCTTCGCTAAACTAGCAATGCGTGTTTTTCGAACAGAAATGAGCGCAATTTCGCTCATCGAGAAAAAACCGTTCAGTAACGTCAGTAAAAAAACTATTGAAATTTCCCAAAAGATTTTATCCATATGTGCTGCAACATCCTTTACTATAGCCCGTTTTGAGGAAAATTGAACGTCACGGATATACTGTTTGAATCTTGCTGAAACGGGGGCGGGGCGAGTCTCATTCAGTGTTACTGAACAAAACCCGCCCCGTCAAGAAACCCGATGTACCCGTCAGTAGACGAGCGTCCCGCCGATGACCGGATAGCTATCCGACACCGTACTCATCACCTCCGACCCTCCGGGTGGTACGTACGACCAAGAGAGCCCGCCCGTAGCGCCTTGCGTACCATCGATTGTCACGCCGAAGGTACTCATGGCAGTCGCACCGCTGGTGTCGACTTTGACACCCAAAGAAACGGTGTTGCCAGCAGTAACAGTGAAGGGCGGGTCAAACGTTACCAGACTGGTTGATCCACCCATGGTGCCGCTCCAGTTATCACCCGTGCCGATGGAACTGGCGCCGACGTAGATCACCGGCGAGGCATTTACCGGCACTTGCGCGCCGACATTGCCAGTCCGCGTCAGTGTCAAAGAATGCAAGGTGAGATTTCGACCACCTTGCGCCTTCACATTGAAGATGGCGACCGTCTGTCCAACGGCTGGTGTAGAGGCACCGACTGGGCTCGCCGCCGAAAGGGTGATGATGGGCACCACCGATTCGGCGAGTGTCGTTGTTGTCGTCGTCGTGGTGGTAGTCGTTGTTGTCGTTGTGGTGACACTGCTGCACTGCGCGGTGCAGCTAGTAACCTCCGCAATCAATACTTCGACATCATCGCAGACGAGTGTGCCGCACCCCACCTCGCCTTGAGGGCCAGGTGCGCCTTGGAGTCCCTGGGATCCAACGACACCAGGCAGACCCTGCGGACCCTGAATGCCGCAGTAGCGAATGACGGCGTTCACAGACGAAACGCCGTCGCTCACATCGACAACGCAGTCCGCCGGCATGAAGGTCGCGGTCGCGGTGAAAATGCCATGGCCGCCCGCTTCCCCCGAAGGGATGCCGTCGAGCATGACCGGGAAACCAGGCGTGGCACCACTGCCCTTGATGATGAGCTGACCACCTTTGATGGCAGCTTGCTTCACCACGATGCCGTCAGCCGCTTGTGCCGAAAAGGCCAGCGCGCACGAAAAGAACAGAGCTATGAACGGATTCCGCATGGGAATTCCTCCTTTGTTTTTGTTCGACAGGAAATTACCGACAACTATTCTTAGAGTAAAATGGTGACTTTGTCAACGTATTTAATGAATTTTAAACAAATAAAAAATCACCCCGACGTCAAGTCGGGGTGATTTTTTAACCTAGTAAAAGTTAGGCTCGGCGAACGTTCTTTGCACGAGGGCCCTTGTCGGACTCTTCGGTCTCAAACGTAACGTCCATGCCAATTTGGAGGTCTTCGAAAGTGCCTTCTACCAAAGCGGACTTGTGGAAGAAAACATCTTTGTCGGAACCTTCTGGCGTAATGAAACCAAAACCCTTTTCAGTGTTTAAGCTCTTAATTTTTCCATTCATAGAAAACAAAATTAAATTGAACAATATACAAATTTAAAATTCCCCTGGAAATTCGACGGATATCCATATGGAACCCAATTTGTAAGACAATGATAGTTCAAATTACACATATTGTCCACCATGGCTCCGTGGCAAAGCGTACGAGTCCATGGCGTTGTAGTATACTTGTGAAAGCACCAATACGTATGAAAAAAATAATTTCTTCTCTGCTTGTCGCTTGTATTTTTTTACTCCAACTGCAACCGGCGTTGGCTCAGGAAGTGTATCCTGAATTCAGTGCGAATATTCTTATACCAGACGCTGCGTTTACTGATACGTCTACCTTCGGCGGACCAGAAGGCATCCAACACTTCTTAGAATCAAAAGGAAGCGTTCTTGCCAACACCCAAATAGATTTTTTGATAAAATTAAATGAACCAAACGACACGACGGTTAAGCAAGCATTGGATGATCCGCAGCCAAACATCGGACGCCTGAGAACGGCCGCTGAACTTATTTGGGATGCTGCCCGAGCCAGTGGTTTAAATCCGCAGATCATCTTAGTTACCCTGCAAAAAGAGCAAGGACTCATCGCCAATAAAATCTCACCTGACCGATTACCGCTCGTATTAAATCGAGCATTAGGATTTGATTGTCCGATTGCTACTGGATGCGGCAATCTTTTTCCCGGCTTTTACTACCAGCTATTTGGCAATATTGATACCGAAGGAAATCGATACTTGGGCGCACCAAAATCACTTGTGAAATCATTTACGACACCAGGCGGACGTGGGCCAACCATCAACGGTGCAACGACAAAAGTTGGTGATAGCATTGTTCTAACAAATACTGTGGGAGACTATGCAAACGTGCAAACCTCGCAAAGCGTTACGCTTGGCAATCGAGCAACAGCCGCACTCTATCGCTATACACCCCATGTCTTTAATGGAAACTATAACTTCTGGAAATTCTTTACTGGCTGGTTCAAATATCCGAATGGAACGCTCATTAAAACACTACACGACAATGTCGTCTTTATTATTCAAGACGGATCTCGACAACACGTGCCAGGTTTCGTAGCCGCCGCACGTACTATAAACCAAGCAACGGCACTAACTGTCTCGCCAATCGAACTTACGAATTACCCACTTGGCCCGACCTATGGCCCCAATGACAACACTGTCGTTACTGCAAACGGTACGTTCTTTGTCTTCATTGCAAACGTCATGCATCCCGCCACCACGTTTGTATTGCAGCAGCGAAAACTTGATCCAACCAAAAGTTTGTCTATTTCTCCAGCAGAAGCGAGCCTCTTTACCACCGGCCCTCAGCTGACGCCAAGTAATGGCACGGTGGTACGAGGAGAAACCAACCCTGCCATCTACCTCGTCGACCAGAGTGTTTTGAAATTATTCACCCCGTTCACCTTACAGCAACACAATGCTGGTAATCTGGTACAAAAAATTCCTGACGCAGAGATTTCCTTATACGCAAAACAGGGGCATGTCTTTCCCTTAAAAGGTACGCTTATCAAAAGCGCGGCCAGTACGAGTGTCTATCTTATGAGTGAAGCACAACGACTACCACTGACTGCTGACCTATTCAAGAACCTTGGCTTCAACACAAAAACTATTGCTACAGTGAACGATGTTGCGCTCGCTGAAATTCCAGTAGGTGCGTCGCCCACACCTCGTGACGGCACGTACTTCACTAGTAAAGAATCAAAAGAAATGTACGTATTCAAAGGTGGGGCCAAGCATCCTATCTCGGCATTCGTGGCCAAGCAACGAGCCATTAAACCTGACTACGCTTTCGAAGCAAGTATCGTTAGCAATTGGCCAGACGGCATCGCCCTAACCCCAAAAGACGGCACACTGATAAAAAGTAACCTCTCGGCAAGCGTCTACGTTGTGATGAGTGGTCAACTGCGACCGCTCACGGCCGAACTGTTCAAGAATCTGGGTTACAACTTCAAAAATGTCGCAACAATTCCCGACAACGAGGTGGCTGTTTACCCTAAAGAAAGTTTTGCCACACCAAAAGAAAATACCTACTTTAGCGTTGCTGAAACACAGGAATTCTATCTATTTAGCAAAGGCACGAAGCGACGCATCTATCCATTTATTGCAAAGCAGCGTGGCATGACACCCGATTATACGTTTAGTATTGAAGTGGCGAGTGGCTGGCAAAGTGGTATACCCGTGGCGGCGCGCGATGGAACGCTCGTCAAAAGCGAAACATTGTCGACTGTCTACGTTGTCGTAACAGGAACGCTGCGGCCCTTAACCAGTACGGCATTCGCCCGACGTGGCTACAGCAGTAAAAAAATAACGGTTATCCCGCAAACGGAGCTTGATGGCTTACCGAAAGGCGCTTTGATTCAATAATAAAAATTCAACCAAAACGTCATTACGACACCAACCACTGCTGGACTGCTCGAAACTTTTGTATATACGAACGTGTCTCTGTTCGTAAGCCATAGGTGCTGTTAACTGTTGTCTGCCAAGCATTACCGAAACGAGAAATGGCCAAGCGAATTCTACCCGGGCCGCCGTTATATGCCGCTGCTAAGGCTTCGGCCACAACGACATTGAACAATTCTGGATTACTGGTTATGTACTGCTGCACCGAGCTTTCAAGTGACGCCGCATTTGCATCGTGATACAGCGCCATGGCCTTAAACCCATTCACATGATTAACCATACCAGAGCGAAAATCTGGAATGAGCTTTGCCGAAGGATACAATCGAGTAATGCCGCTATACGTACTGCTGATAAATTGCGCTAGTCCGAATGCTCCGGCCGACGAGCCTGAAAATTGGTAACTATCTTCGCGGTTCGTTGCAAGAATAGCGAAAACTTTATTAACCACCGCATCCTTATTACTAGCGTTCACAAATTCTGTTGTATCCATGTGTTCTATGAGCGCAATAGCTTTTAGCAAATTAGGGTCAGCAAAATCAGCCACCAAACCATTATGCGAGCGTGAACGAACGCCAAGTTGCCGCAGTTCTGTAGTCGCCTGAGTAACGACACTATCAAGGTAGCTGCGGCCAGACGCGACAATCACGGGGTCTAAGAAAGCAGTATTAAATGGCACGTAGACTTCTTCTGTTGGTGGAAATGTACCTAATGACCCGGGTGGAGCATCAAAAATCGGGAATCGATTGGCGAGCACTTTGTACCCTGTTGGCGAGGTTACCGTGTACTGCACATTTACCCCATTACCACTGTCGTAGCGCACATTAAACCCTGGCGTGCGCGATACCGCCTTCGGAACAGTCCGTATACTGCCGCCACTAGCCACACGTTCGGTGGTGAGCACAACCTGCACAAGTCGCATCTCGTTGTTTTGTTCGTGCCACGCGGCGAGTAATACCTCTCTATCAGCCGGTACGGTATCCGTCCACTGACGCACAAGTGAACCTGAACCGACAACAGGCAAACCACGCTGCTCGAGTGCAGCTAACGTTTTGGGGCCCACGGTACCAACTTGTTCTATTGCAACTGCTTTTTGAAATGCCAGAACAGCTGCTTCGGTAGCTGGACCAAAAATCCCATTCGGCGTAATTGTTTTTGGGAAATACCCTAAGGTTTGCAAAATCCGCTGCACCGCCTCAACGTCGCTGCCGCTAACACCAGCAGTAAGTGTGCGAGCTATTCCTGCTTGCTTTTCTTGCAAGTACACCGGCGCAGCAGCGTGGAGGAGTGCGCGAGCTTCACTCACCTTGTCGAGAAGCGGATGCACGCTTTGGGGTGGTGGTGTTTGGCTGCCGGGAGCGTCGTACCAGGTTAACTCTAATTGGTTTAGAATTGCTATTTCGTCCCACGCAAACCCCTGCGCTAAAAAATCCGCGGCAGAAGTAATTGCAATACGTTGCCCGCTTGTAATAGAAAAAACGGCCGGACTGTTCGCTAATTTTATGACGCGCGTCTGCGGTAGAGCATCAAACGCCGCACGGTCAAGTAAACGAACGTCGGCAAAACGAAAACCGTAGGAATTAAAGATGGCTTCATTTGGAATGTGACGTTTCCGTTGTTTTGAAATTACGTACACACGACTATCGCCCGCTACCTGCCACAGTGAGCCTTCGGGGAATAGCGTTTCCGCTGCAACGGTAGGTCCTGAAACAGTGGTGAACAAAGTAAAGACCGACACTATGATGAGTGCCACGCGATACGAATGTATTTTTTGAAAACGTAAAATATTCAGAACTTTTTCTTAAACTACAATACTTTTTTTAGTATACTACACAATGAAAGACTTTCGTTATTTCATAATGCGGTTTCTGTAAATTTGAAATGTATAAAGACAGCGGCGAATGGGTCAGCATCGCCAACCTCCCCGCCCTTCGCGTATTGTCTTCACCACTTATTTGAAGCGTTGCTGAGATAAATAGATGTATTCAAAATTTTTTGTTATACTTTTTGCTATTATATATGATACCAATTTTCTTAATTGCCGCCGTCATAAATGTTTTATTATCGACGGCAATTGTTATTCGTTTACGAAGTTCTTTTCAAAATAACGAAAAAGCAACCGCGAATAAACTTTTTATACTTTTTTACGAATTTTTTGGCTGCGCCTGGGTTGCGTGGACACTCGTCTACCTGGTTGATGACCCCTATGGGAAAAATGCTTTGGATATAGTGGGTTACTTTCTATTAATTTTTTCAACGGCATTTATCGTGCAGGTACCCCTACTGCTTAGGCAAAAAAGGGCTGCTGCATTTTTTTTCTCAATACTTGAATTGCTTATTGCACTAATTTACGCCCTTGGTCGTGTAATGTATTTCCATCCTATGGCGCTTGCCACCACCGCACCTTTTTATATGTGGATACCAACTGAAGAAAACCAACTTATTTATTTATTGGGAATTAGTACCGTACCTGGAGCAATTGCCATATCGGTTACTTTTTACATTATGGGGAAAAATGCATCATCCCAAATTAGAAAAAAATCTGTTTACCTTGCACTTGGAAAATTTGTTTTGCTTCTGGCGGCAATTATTGCTTTTTTTATAGTGCCCTACCAAAATACGTTGCTTGTTTATACCCTCGCGGCATTCCTAGTTTCAACAAGTCTGCTTCTAACTTTTTTTACCATAAAACACTTTCAAGTAACCAGCTGACGGTACTTCATTTTATACTCCTTCAGGTTCGCTACGATAATAAAGCTGATGATAACGAGGAGTGACCATGAACTCACTTTGCCAGGGTGCACAAGCGTCCAGGTAACCGCTTGGTCTGGGTACTGCCACGCACCAAAAAACGTTGCTACATTTTCAGCTATCCAAATAAAGAAGCCAATGAGTACGAAAGAGAGTGGTAGCGGCATTGAAAACTCTTTTTTCGTCACCGTAAAGTAAACCTTTGTGCGATAAAATACTACGAGCACAAGGAGTGCCAACAGCCAACGAAAATCGTAAACGTAGTGATGCGTGAAAAAATTAAGATAAATCGCTGCGGCGAGTGGGACAGTAATTGCTTGCCCAGGACTCCCCGTTAGGCGCAGGTGGAAAAGTTTCCAGGCTTGGCTAATGTAGCTGCCAACAGCGGCGTACATAAAGCCGCTGTAGAGTGGCACGCTAAAAATTTTCAAGTAACCAAATTCAGGGTACGTCCACGAACCAATTTCTGGTCGAGTCTTAAAGACTTCCAGAACAAAACCGACCACATGGAACAGGGCAATCGTTTTTGCTTCGTCTGTGGTTTCTAATTTTGTCCAAATGAGGACTGCTTGAATTACTACAGCGCCAAGAAAAATGAAGTCATACCGAGGCAGCGGGCCAAGCGGTATAACCGTTGAAACAAAAAGCAACGCAAAAAAAGAACCAGCGAACACGCAAGCTCGGGCTTGCTTTAAACCAAAAATTATTGCTTCACGAATAAACACGTATTTACTGTTTTCGAACTGGATTTTTAAAAGATGTGTAGGCACCAATGAACCGAGGTTTTCTGCCCCCGTCAGGCCACTCGACAAGTTCAGTAAATTCCTTCAAATCGCGATAGTAAACAAGTCCATCTTTTAGAGAGATGTATACGACTGCCTTGTTCCCCTCTCGTGCGTTGGTCGATTCAGTGGCAACAAAAAGAACACGGTATGTTCCCCCTTTATAGTGCTGATACATTCCTGGAGTAACTTCTAGGTCGTGAGGCATATCCAAAGTATAGCTCATCAAAATGTAAAAAGGACGAAAGGCGGGTCGGTCGGCGTTGCCAACTTCCCCGCCTCTCTCGTGATCCTGGCTGAGTAGTCTCAGCTTCTGGAAGGTTTGATGAGACCTTCCCTGACGCAAAGCACGGCCGCCTGCGTGCGGTTCTTGACGCCGATCTTGCGGAAAATCCGCTTGAGCTCTGACTTGATGGTCTCGGCCGAGACCTTCAGGTCCCTGGCAATCTCCGCATTCTTGAGGCCATCCGAAACCAGCCCCAGCACCTTCTTTTCATGATCGGTGAGCTGAAAACCATTGGCGTTCATGGAACTCTCCTGGAAACATAGTACCTTCCCATGGGCAGAAGGTCCGGTGCCAAGTTTTCATACATACACCAAAGTGTCAAGATTAACACGGCATATTAAATACCCAAGCGAATGCAATTGTATCAATTGATAGTACGGAATCGTTGCCAGAAATCAGCGCGCGACCTGTTCAATTACCTTATAGGCAAAGAAGATAAAGAAAACAGAAATGCACGCCAGCAATATATTTGTAATTATTCCTGGTCGTATTTCCCTCTCTAGTTTAGTGTTGTTCAAATACAGAAGCATTGGCGTATATACAGCCATACTAAGGCCGCCCAGCACGCCGGAGATTGTAAGGAGCACGAGTGGCTGCTTCATGGGGAGGAGTAAAGCCCCGAGCAGCACAACCACGGTTATTACTCCGTAATAAAGCTGACTTAAACTGAGACGACTAAAAACCCTGAATGCTCGCTGATTGCCGCCGGCGCGAGAATTAGTATAGACAATGTCGCTCACCATGCGCGTCAACGCATCAATCACCGTCCACATAACTGAGAAGAGCATTAGGAACGCCATGACGAGAAAAAGTTTATAACCAACAATACCCCACTGATCGCCAAAAATATGGGCTTGTACCACCGCCACAGCAAAACCTTCCGGTACTAAACCACGCGGCACTAACACGGCATGCGCATTTGCGCTGAGTAGCACGAGCGTGATGAAACCAAGGAGCCAAAATATTAATCCCTGATCAATATTGATATACCGCATCCACCCCCGCCACCGCTGCAGATTTTCTGGTGTCAAAGCAAATGTATAACCCGTAGCTGCGGCGGCTTCCTGTCTACCAGTAATGGGATTCACAATTCGTCCCACGTATTTCCCCATACCGATTTGTTTGTCGCGGTACCACAAACCGACACAAAGATTAAGCATGCCACCGGCACCGGCAAAAACAATGGCCCCGAGGAGCACATTAAAATCAACACCATCTGGAATATAACCAAAACGGGTTACCCCGCGCGCCACAGCCAAAACATCTTCCCATCCTAAATTAACAAAACTAATAACTACCAGGATGACAAAGAAGGCGGGCACGGTCACTTTGAGCGAGCGCTCCAGCATGCGGTACGCCACGTGCCCGCTAAACGTTAAAACGAGAACCAAACCAAGGGCAACGAATGACCAAAGATAGTGGCTCCCGAAACCAAATAATTCAAGCAGCGTCGTTCCAATAGCGCTCGCCCACCCTGGCCATATATATAAGAGAATTGCGGCTACCAACCAAAAGTAAGGTGACCAACGAAAAAACCGAGCTGAGGTTGTGAAGAATCCTTCACCAGTCGCAATCGCATGCCGAGCAACTTCTTTATTAAGAACGTATTGGCAACTTATGCCAACGAGCGCAAGCCACAGTAAATCTAAACCATGTTTGGTTACTAAATGCGGCCAAAGAATCAACTCGCCTGTTCCCATGGCAAGCCCCATGACCACAATGCCGACCCCAATGGCTTTCGACCAATGCGGCGGCTCCGGTAATTCGCGTTGTTCTAATGACGGGAAAGTATCCATTGATAAACTTTAAAATTATTAATCACCAGTGACTTCATGCGGTACTCACTCTAAGTATTTTAATTACTCTTGTCACTTGATGCAGCCGATTCACTTCAGCAATAGCAATGGTATCAGCAACAAAGGTGCAACGAAGTTTACTGAGTTTTCTGGCAACTATTTTTGCAGCATCCGCTTCAATAAACATTCCTAGTGTTAGATGAGGATTAAAGAACTTAAGTAGATGTTGTGTGCCATATCGCTGACGATACAAAACCTCGAGCTTGGTAGGCATACGGCCTTTACTGGTCCAGGGCATCTCACCCGTTCTAAAATCTTTACACTGCGCCACGATCTTGCGATGCAGAAAATTGAGTTCTTTAGGTTTTGATAGGTTAAGAGAAATTGAATTATTGGAGTGAACAATAATTCCGCAAGACCGAACAACTTGTGGCTGGTAATTGTCGAGTAATTTTTTTACCGTTGCTTCTACTTTTTTTATGTTTGCAACCGAAGTACGAATATGAAAAAGGCTAAGATGTGGAATTAATTTTCTATTATCAACTAGGAACTTAGATGTATAAGCTCGACTCTCGTTGCGAACCTGTCGGCCAACGTTCTCACGAATTTCTTTTGGAGGTAAAACAACAACGTCGTAGTACATATGCACTAGTATAACACCAACGAGAAGGCACCGGCTAAGGATGTGAACAAAATAAGCATTGACTTTTCCCCTATTTTGTAGTATCTTTACGTGTTCTTTGAAAAACTTCTTGGGCGTCGTCATGAGTGGCTTTTTGCCGTTGCTATTGATGTGGACGTCGAAGAACAAAGAGGAAAAGGAAAAAAATGACAATCATGAAACGAATCTTTGGAATGGGAATGGCCGGAGTGCTGTTCCTTCTCGGACTTCTCTGGGGGCTCGCGCTGAGCCCTCTCAACGGTTGGCTGCGGGAGACCTCCATCGGTTTCCTGTTCCCTTTCATCAGCGACGGATTTCCGGACGGTGCCCGGATACTGATGACGACCGCGTCCGTCCTGGCCATCATCAGTAGCGTCATCATCTGGTTTCTGGCAACTCGTCCCGCGTACAGGCCACCCCAAAACTGAAGAACAACTGGCGGCCGCCTAGCAACGGCCCAGAACATGGAAACTGGAGGCGACCAATTTCCACAAAAAGAAGATCAAACAGGAGAAACATGACAACATTCGCACGACTGGGGCTGATGACCTTCGGCCTCGTACTACTCTCGCTGGCGGTGTTCTGGACGTCAGCCTTGACCCCTCTTCTGAACGAAAGCGTGCAGGACAGCTTCATCGGTTTCCTGCTCCCGATGACCGACAACGCAACATTCGACGAGCGTTTGCTCGTCCTCTGGTTCGCAATTGCGGCGACGTTCGAGGCAGGCATCTGTCTCAGAATAGCGGCTCTGCCGTCGTCTCGCAGACAACACTAACGTTCCCGATTCGCCTGACGGCGAGGAGGGACGAACGAACAAGGAGACCCGTGTGCACTGCAACTGCAATGCCCGGGTCTTCGTTCTTTTTGAAAAGATTTTTGAAAATAAAAAGAACCTGCATGAACGGGTGTTAGGGCTTAGAACCAAATGAATGGCAGACGGGTCCATATGGGTGGAATTTACTTGGTTGGGGCAGTATTGCTGATTTAATTTTAGCTTACTGGCAATGTGGCGAACTCTGAGGTTTGTTTCTGCCACAAAGAATAGTATCGACCCTTCATGGCGAGTAACTCCTCGTGACTACCCGATTCAACCACTGTTCCTTCGTGCATCACAATAATTCTGTGAAGCCCCGCAATTGTACTCAGGCGATGTGCGACAACGATGGCGGTTTGTTTCCCAATGATTTCCGGCAACGCACGCTGAATAATTTGCTCGCTTTCACTATCAAGTGCGCTTGTCGCTTCGTCAAAAATCATAATCGGCGCTTTCTTCAGGATAGCCCGAGCAATCGCTACACGCTGTTTTTGACCTCCGCTCAATTTAATTCCGCGCTCACCAACGACTGTATCGTACCCATCGGGTAATTTCTCTATGAACTCATGCGCATGAGCGGCTTTGGCTGCTCTGATAATTTCTTCATCACTTTCATGATTGTTGTAGTAAGCAATATTTTCTCCTATAGTGCGGTGAAAAAGTAAGGGTTCTTGTGGTACATAAGCAATGTTCCTTCGCAACTCACTTTGCTTTACGTCCCGAATATCAGTGCCATCAATTTTTATTGAGCCGTCATCTATTTCATCAAAGCGAAGCAGCAAGTTAGCGAGGGTACTTTTACCAGCTCCGCTTAATCCAACAACGCCTATTTGTTCACCGCCCTTTATGTTAATGGTGAGATTTACAAAAACTGGTATCGTAGTCCCCTTATGAGAGTTCGACGGGTAACTAAAGCTGACATCCTCAATAGCAATTTCACCTTGCTTAATAGCAAGTTTCTTAGGCTTCAACGTGTCGCGTATCTGTTCATAGTCCGTGCCCAAGTATTTTAGGGTAGGATACATTTTTGTAATAAGGTCGTCGTGTTGGGTAATTAACTCAGGCAACGCATTAACATTCCTGACGATTTGGAACATATACGTTAACGTTAGAACCATCAATCCCAAAGAAGTCGGATTTACACCGGAAGCGTTAGCGATGATGAAATACACTGCCCCTGTAATTCCGCAAGCGGTGACGATGCTTCTCGGTAAGTTCAACAGTGTCGTTGTTCTGCGGCGTAGATCAAAGGCCTCCGTTTCCTGAGTCATAAGATCAGAGATTTTGTCACGCGCTCGATCTTCAACACCACCCGCTTTGAAGGCAATAATATTTGTTATGACATCAGAGACTTCACCTGTTACTTTGCGATATATTTCATGAAACAACTGTCTGTATTGTTGCGCTTTTGACGATGACCACAGTACATAAACAAACTGAATTATTACAATCGCGGTAGCGATCAAACCCACACCAGGAGAAGCGGCAATCAGAACTATGGGCGGTATTATAAGCGATATCAAAGTACCTAATGCTTCACCTCTAGAAAAGCGCAACAAAAGCACAGCACTATCTAAGTGTTGACGGAAGATACTGGCCAGGTACCCAGTTTGATTGTCACGATAAAAAGCGACGTCTTTACCCATTAGCTTTTCGTAAAAAGTCATGGCAAGACGATGATATTCTTTGTTTTCAGTATGGAGAGACAACAGTTCGCCGAATGTTCCGACGAGGGATCCAGCAACATGGGCCAGGAAATAATAGAGGATGTAACGTTTTGCCGCATTAGTATCTCCAGCGGCAAGACTGGTGGTGACTTGGGCCATTGCAATCACGACGTATACCCGTACGACTAGTGTGTGAAATATTTCTGCAACAAAACCAACCCACTGACCGGGATTGCGGCCATAGGTTCTGAGTATGAATTTGTAGACTTCCTTATTCATATGTTTAGTATAACAGAAACACCCCTTGTGGGGCGTTTTGTTGTCTGTCAGTTAGAAACTCCGAGAGAAAGCAGACCCGTCTTCGCTTCCTCCTTCGTTCGCCGTGGCGAACTACGGCGGACAAGAAAGCTACACCGGGGCAAGCGGCCATGTGCCGTGCCCTACCGAAATCTCGTGCAAAAAAGTAAGGATGTACATCGTTGGGGGTAGAAATGATTAAAAAACCTTTTCTCCCCTTATTATACAGTCGCACGAAACTTTACCAAGAAGTCACTTCTACTAAATATTTTTAAAGAGAAACGGCGGCATGATCTCCAATCATGCCGCCGTCCAGAGTTGAAATTCGAAAGAGAACTCATTTACCCACCGTAGTTACGGCGGAATGCATTCTCCTTATAACGGAAAGGGCCTTCGTCGTTCGCTGCCGACTGATGTCGGCAGCGAACGAAACCCACACACTACCCGATAAAAGTCAGCCCACCCGAGTAATACCCCCGAGTAGCCCCTGTGATCCCATCCTCGGACACAGTAAGCCAATTTTCCATGGGGTTGAAGTACAAGGACTTGCCAGGCAGCTTAATTGCTGCCATGTAACGATAGGGTGTATTGGCATCCAGGGAAAGTTCACCGGGGTACATGACCTGAGCGATTGCCGAGTCGATGCCACCAGCAAGAAGGAGGCCCGAGTAGAGATTCCCCATCTGCTCACGCTGAGCATCGACCGACCATCCCTGCAAGGGGTTCGGAAAGTAAATACCAACGACCGGTCCGTCCTTCATGCGCTCGACGAGTCGCTCATGACGGCTTCCATTGACGATTGATACGTTCCCCGCCAACTTTGCACTGAGGTGCTGATGGAAGTGCCGACGGGGGAACTGACTTTCGTAGCTCTGCCCAACGGCAGGAAAAAAGACTTGCTGCAAAGCGTGGCCGTAGTCTGTTACCTCGAACTGTGGAATCACGATTGGCAGATGGACACCATTCAGAATGTTGGCGATGCTCGGTGTTGCCGCAATCTTCGCCAAGAGCGCGTCGCTCTGGGCCTTGAAGGCGATTGTTCCGAGCGCGAACAGGCTGTTCGCCATTGACTCCACACCCAGAAATGCCGCCACCAATCGCGGCAAAATATCGGCATAGTCGAGTTCCGGCTGATGAAGCTGGTGAATTGCAGTCGGCCGGGTGACAGCGGCTTTGAGTCCCGGAGGAATAAGGCGCTGACCATTTTTGTCGAAAAAGATGGCTTGCTTGAGCTCGGTCGTGAGCTCACCTCGCAAGACAGCGTGGAATACATCGCAGGCAGCAGCGCCACCCACCTTCTTCGCAAACGCAATCCACTCCCCCGTCGTGACGGAGAGTGCCCAGTGTGGAATTTTTTCAACGTTCATACCAGTACTCCTGTCAGGCTCATTTGCCCGACGTTTGTAGCTCTCACCCGAGCTTGTTGGGGTCTTTCCCTCTATAGAACAACCGAGAAATGCGCAGGAAAAGACATTGCAACGTAACGGAAACATTAAAAAATGTCAACAGATTATTCCCTTGTATGTTTGCGAAAAACCTGTTTTCTCAAAGATCAAAATATTCACATTTTCTTATCAACGCTAAAAACGACCCATCGTTGCATTTTTCGAAATTCATACAAATGCGGAAGGGCTGCTGCTGTGATAATGAAACTCCCGCCAATGAGTACTCCAGATGCTAGCCCTTCATGAAAAATAAGTATGCCAAATGTAATGCTGAAAATGATTTCTAAAAGTCCTACGAGGGCCCCAATACTTGACTCGACATACTGTAATCCTGCAAAGACCAACCAAGATGACAAGACGCTCGCAACGGCAAAAGTCAGGAGATACGCCCAGGCGATATTAAACGAAGGAATATGTTGAGTCTCTCGCAATAAAAAAGACACAGTGCCATTACAAATGAATATCGCGAACCAACTCAAAAACGTCACGTACAGTGGTGCGTATGATCCTGTAAGTTTTTTTGAAGAAGACAACTCTGTACCACTTGCTACGCCATTTACTATGGCCATGGCAGCGGCAAGTAATGAGAAGGTAATTATTGAAAATGAAAAAGTAACGTAGAGTCCAATAATGGCCAACACAAAGGAAACGACTTTAATGGCACCGACTGTCTCTCCCAAAAAAATAATTCCAAACACATACATAGTGATAAGCGTGCTTGTAAAGAACAGGAGGGTTGCGCTACCGATATCCATGTGATTAAACGCATAAAATACGGGAGCCTGTGTCAGAGAAGCGGCAATTAAAAATATGCTCATCCACTTCCAATCTTCTCGCCTAACTGGAACAATCTGTTTCGTGAAGTATAAAATGGGAAACAATATTACTGTTATAAATAGGGCGCGCGTCCAACTTTGATAAAATACTCCAAATGAATCGCCAACTAGCCGCGACCATACACCGTAACTGCCAAAGCCAACAGCTGAAAATAAAATAAATAGTACCCCCCTACCACGATTTACATTATTTGACAGTAAGCTCTCCATGCTTCAAAAACGGATTTGATAAGGGTTAGCGATCAAAAAACTTTGCTATGAATTCGGCTTTCCTCGAATTGTCGACAGGATAAGTTACTTGTTTCATAAGATGACTTTAACACAAAAACCCCTCGCGGGGCGTTTCTGTTATCTATCGGCTAGAGAATCCAAATGGAGGCAGACAGGTCCATATGGATGGAATTTACTTGGTTGACCACGGCTGTTCAGAAACCTCTTTTTTGCGCCGGTCTGGTACTCACCTCATATATACTGTGTGAATGGAAGAGTCGGCCATGAGAGAGACCGTATGAACCGGACTTTGGGACCTTGAACCGAAATACAAAAGTGCTTGCTATTGTTTGTAATCTCCATTCTTTGGACCGCTTGAATGCGTATAAATAGAGCGGCGCTCCTTGAAAAATACCCTAGCTTTTAGCTGGTTGGTTGCAAGCTCCGTGATAGAATATACACATGAGTAAACCAAGCCTCTTGCTTCTAACAAACCTCTACAATGAGAGCCTAGAAGAAGATATATATTTAAGTCAGAAGTTACGGAAATATTTTAATGTTTCACTGGCGCATCCGCTTGACTCAGAAAAGCTGGAAAAAAAAGTTGATGCTGTTATTGTTCGTAACATCTGGCCGACTTTTGAATACAAGGCGCAAAAAACAAATATAATTCGTAGACTCATCAAGAGAGGTCACATACCAGCGACATCCGCCGAAAAAGGATACTTAGCGCAATCGCGCTATTTGGAAAAGGACTATCTATTGGATTTATTTACTCAGGGCTACCCAGTTATACCTTCGATCGACAGATTATCTGAACTAACAAAGCTCGGCGATGTTTCTGCCTACTATATCAAACCAAAAAATAAGTGTGATGGTATAGGTGCCAAAAAATTATCAAGGCCACAGTTACTAAGACAGAGGCTGAAGAATTATATTATTCAACCCTATATATCTTTTGAATACGAAATCTGTTTCTATTTTATAGATAACAAGTTCGTTTATGCTTTTTCTACACCCAATCGACTTGAGGGAAAAAACTATAAACTTTACAGACCTTCAAAACGCGATTTAAACTTTGCCCTAAAATTTGTGCGATGGAACAAAATGCCATTTGGTCTCCAGCGCGTTGATGCGGTTAGAGTTAAGAACAGTGGAGAACTTCTGTTAACTGAACTCGAAGATTTTGGTCCTTATCTATATTTATTGGAAATGCCAGAGCATGTGCGCAGTAAGATAATTAAAGCGCTTGTTAAATCTATAGTAAGTCAAAATGAAAGCGACCCTGTGTGATGTAAAGTCCTACAAGGCGCTTCATCGACACGGGGTCGTTTGGTTCGGCTCTAGGCCGGATAAAAAACGTGCCGCCACTCACCATCGGTAAAGATGACAAACTCGTACGTCTGAGCGACGGATCCGTCCGGCCTGACGAACTGCAGCCAGCCGAGGTAGACGAGCTCTCCGCTCCCGTCATCCCTGGTGGACATTTTCCAAGCCATCAGCTTCTGACCGTTGGTGGGATCTTCATCGATGGACTGTTGTCCATCGACACATACCAGCCCAATATTGTGGAGACGCGTCCCCTCCATACAGACATCGAGTTCCTGCCGGTACTCCTCTGTACTGATACTGATGGGCGGCCTCTTGAGACACCCTATCAGCTTCTCGACCTTGGACTTGGTCTGGCTCTCGTAGTACGAGATCGGACCCCACTTCTGTTCCACCCCAGATGATTCCAGAGTGTCAGGATAGAAGCTCTTGTGGAGGTAAACTGCAATCGCCACCACCAACACCGCCGTCATCAACCTTCTCATCAACAGTCCTCCAGACCTCACTCCTCGAAAGGATTGTGGGTCAAAGGACAATATACTATTAGATTCTGCCGGTCAACTTGTTATTTATTATGTTTATTTAGATAGTACAGCTAAAATGTGGACGGGTTTTATTTATTGTGACGTATATACAAAACGGAGGCAGACGGGTCTTAATTTGAGTTAATGTACTTCGTTTCACGAACCTACCGACCACTGATAGGTACCAACCGGGTCGGTACCGACGTTAATGTTGTTGGTTGGGCACATAGTGACGATTGGAAAACCTTCTCTCCTCTTGTTGTGCAGCTGCACAAAACTTTAACGTGAATCATTCGTTGCGAGAGAAATTTGAAACAGATAACCAGCGCTTGATCAAATGAGACAGATCGATCGTATAAAAAAGGGGGATGAAAAAAACGGGGACCGACACTGCTGCTGCAATGCCAGTCCCCTTCTGGTTACAACCTGACCGTCATGAGCGATGACGGAAGCACGCTCTCGGCTTGCTGTTGCAAGTGGGAGCGAACAAAGGTTTCCAGCTGCATGAGCGCGTCATCTATTGTGGAATAGATGATCTCGTGAACTACGGCAGGATTGCCGCGAACGAGCCGACTGATGCGGCGCTCTCGGATACGATCTTGGTGGCATATAAGCACCACGGGCTTGTGGGCATGAAAGGCCATCTCGACTTCGATGCCGACGCCGAGAGACGGATTGTCCACCACAGCAACAACGAGGGTCGCCATAGTAACTGCCGTCCGGTCAATCATGTCCACTTGCTGCGGCGTGACGTCTCTATGTCTCACAGGATCGGTGTTCTTGTGAGGCACATACGCCACGAGCCCCAGTGATTCCATCAGTTGCCCAATGGACTCATAAAAGCCGAGGTACTCTTGTCGAATGCTATCCGATACGTCGCTCAACGCACCGGACACATAGACCATGCTTCCCATAACGATTCTCCTTACACGGGCAGGGAGAGAATCGTCGCACTGTGAAGGCCAGGATTGGCCGCATGAGGAAAACGATCCCTAATGGATCCTACGCAGGGCGTGCCAGATAGAGGTACTGGCCAGGATTCCCATCGCTCTGGACGAGCATCCGGATGTGCCCTTCATCATCCGGATCGGGTTCTGTGGTGGAGACTTTGAGTCGCCACGATTCAGGAAGTGCGGACTGACGGGACACGGACTGAGCTTCCCAACAGGTGACTCCGGGACGAACGCACCTATCGAAAAGCCGGACAGTGTACCCATCGGTGACGTTCCGCTCCTCGACTGTTTGAGACAGAAGAGTTGCCATCCCGTTACCGAAAAGCAGGTAGTCCCGAGAACGAAGGATGCTGCCGTCATCTGGCTTAGCTCCGCACGCTCGGATGATCATCGCATTGCCATTGATCAATTCCGCGCTGAACGGATACAGATCACCGAAGAATTTCCAGGGTACGAAAACCCGATATTGACTCACTTTTCTCACCTTCCTTAGATCAGATTTCGAGACTAGGTTTGAAAGATCGTCCGCGCACTAGTGGCCTCGAACTACCTACCTAATACTCAGAAAGCGTGCTCATCTTGGACCACAAAAAGGAGAAAGTCAATGCTGTTCAATTTATGTAACAAGGGATTTGAACTTCAAAATAGAGATAAAACAAAAGCGCAATTTTGTCAGATCCATGGTGGCAAACTTAGAATTGAGGGAGGAAGCAGTGATCGTTAATTGGAAAAAGCCCTTTGATATCGTCGTTAAGAGAGTATCGGATAAACAAAAATGTCCGTCCCAAGACGGGACAGACACTCTTGGTTGGGCACATAGTGACGATTGGAAAACTTTTACTTTGTTAATTAGCAATATTCATAACGAACTGATACGCAAGGTTAATTTTGACTTAAACGAGCGGATATAATCGCACCAGTGCTTCACTTTGGTAAATAATGTTTTGCTGTTTCTCTCAAAACAACCAAGTTCCGGGTTACTTCTTCTCGTTCATTTTCTTCCATAGGGAAACGCCCACACTGAAGCGCTAAAAATTCAACTACTTCTAAGCATGGTAGTGTCACTTGGATAAGATATTCCCAAGATAGAGACCAGCTAACTGGTGCATAGTGAATCAAACGATTCCTCAGTCTGTAATTTAAATGCTCAATGATTGAATCAGAATGATAAGGAAGAGGAACAAATGGTTTCGCATTAATATAACCACCCATTCTTTGTTTATCCTGAATCCATGCATATGCTGTCTTAAAGTCTATTAGTTTTTTGTCTTCGTTAGGAAACGTGATTTGTTTTTTCTTACTTTTATATTTTTCATCCCAAATACCAGACTGATCACTGTTAGAGAGTGCCAGTATCATGAAGCAATAAAGGCTATGATGGACTGCGATGATATACCACTTCCATGAAAAGGGGTCATCCTTAGTCTTTTCTAAAAAACTCGCTGCTTTCGAAAGTGAATCTATGGCTGTTTCTTTTAATCCATTTCTGAAGTACATACTATAAAATATCTTCTTTTAGCTGCCTGCGCCTGACGATAATAAATATAAAGAACAGAACATTTGCGGCCGTCCATGCTACTGGGTACAGCAAAGTATAAATGTTGAACTGCTCAAGTGCCAAAATCCCCAAGGCGTGTCTTCCTGCTGCTACTTCCCAAGTGAACAAGGTTTCTGAGTGAGGTTTATTCCATGATTTTCGTACGGTCGGACCAAAACCCAGTACATCGGTAAGAACGATAAGGATAACGGATAAAAGAGGTTGATGTACGACCAGCCAAAGGAACAGGGAAAACAAAGCCAAGACCAAAAAAACTACATCTAAGACGGTAATGTTTTTCTCTCCGTATTTAAGACAAAGGAGAAAAATAAATATACAGGTCGCCGCCACCATAAAAGTAATCCACGCTCCCACACCTGCTCCCCCATACACCTGAAGCGCCCAGGTAATAGAGCTGGCGATAGACCAGACAAGAAACGTAAATGTATGGGGAGTGGTTTTCTTTTTCAGGATGTCAAAAATATAGGGGCCGTACCCCACAAAAACTAATGCCGTAGAAATAATACTAATAACGACTTTGAAATTCATAGGCTGATTTTAACACAAAACGCCCTTACGGGGCGTTTTGTCGTCTACCGACAAGGGAATCCAAATGGAGGCAGACGGGTCCATTTGAGAGTATGTACTTCGTTTCACGAAGCTAATGACCACTGATGGGTACCGACGGGGTCAGTACCAACGTTAATGTTGTTGGTTGGGGGTGGGATGCTTCGCCTATAGAACCCTCGTCGCAAGCTCCTCTTGGGAACCCATCGGTTCCCAGCTTCCGCCACGGGGAAAATACTTTTCCCCGACCCCCTTTGGGGTTCAAATCCCACTCCAAAATAAAATCACCCCACCCCGCGAGGGGGTCAGGTGATTTTGGTTGAACACTGCGCCCTTGGTGTCTTAAGCAGCAACTTTCAAGGGCGTTTTCGATCGCTTATTTACGAAGCAACTGAGGCAGATGGGTCGGAGCGAACGGAACAAATGGAACACGAAGACAGGGTGTGTGCCGTGTTCCATTTTGCGTATTTGCCCGTTTTCTAGTGCAATATGGTTTCGCAAGCCTCATGCTAAAATGAAAGTATGAACGAACACCTGAGACCAATTTTTGAAACCGTGCTGCCTGCTATTGAAGCGGCCGATATTGAATACTGGGTATTCGGGGGGATTGCAATCGCAGGACTTGAGGGAAGATTCGTTCGCAAAAATAACGACGTAGACATTGTTGTTTACCGAGAAAAGTACCGAGGTGCTCTTGATGCGATAGAGGCGAGTCGCGATAAAACGTGGACATACAAGGATACTAATTTTGCACGCCCAAAGCGTGAATTTTTTGTCCCCGACCGAAAGGAGGATATTTTGTCCATAATGCCGATCTATAGAAACGGGGCCACCGTAACAATACAATTTCAGAAGTCGAAAAAAAATTTCCCAACAGACACCTGGGGATACCAGAAGAGAGTTATAGGTTCGTATTCATTTTTTACCCCAACCCAAAACGCACTCAACGAACTATTCATTGAAAATCTTAGATATCTTGCAAAGCGTTGGGCGAAAGGAGACAAGCTCGATCTGAAACCAAAATACGAGGAGGATGGGCGCATAATCCTGACACCCAAAGAGCGCGAAGAATTTTTTAGCCAAAAGAAATAAAAGCTATGGAGCCATCGAAAGAAGCGATTGAAGAATTTAGAAAGATTTATAAAAAGGAGATAGGGAAGGAACTGAGTGATGCTGAAGCGTATGAGTCAGCCTATAATCTTCTCAACTTCTTTAAACTCCTCATGGATATCGACATGCGAAATAAGCAAAGGAGCCGACAACTCAATGAAGAAACAAAAAATTGAAAGCGAAACTGAAGGTACCTAGTTCTTGATGTACTTCTCGATCAGGCGTTGTTTCGCTTCCTCCAGTTCAGCGGCAGTCAGCATCTTTCGGTAATCATAAATTCGTCCACCAGAACCGAAGGCTCCTAAGTACTGTTCACAATAAATTCTTGGATTGATATAAGTAATCCCATCTTTCTTCTCCCACCCAAAATTCATTTTATAATCATAGGCAATTGAATGCCCGATCGACCCTATCCATTGATGAGCGAGGTTATTTCTCCAATCATGAATGAGTTCAGAGATAGAAGAGAACTTAGTATCTTGTTTATTACCATCAATAAACTTTTCCAAAAAAAGTTTATATCCGTCTGGTCCCTTTTTATCAAACAGCCCTTCAGAAATAGTTAAAGCAACCGCATGGATACCCATGAACAATAGGGAGGTTTGGAAATTACCATTCTCAGTGGTTAGGCGAATTTCGTTATTAAAAAAACTGTGCAGAGAATTCAAAAGAGTATCAATAATTTCAATCGGAGGACCATTCTGAAAACGCTCTAAACGATGCTCCATTGTTTCCATGTAAGCGTTGTTTTTCATTTCTAATAGATAATTAACGGATTATTTAAACCGAATAACGTCTTGAAAAACGAGTGGCGTTCTATTGTTACTAACCCAGTCCTCTAAGTCTATTGTTTTCTCGTACACAATACCTTCTTTACTAATTATGGTTACGGCAGAAATGCTATGACTATAATCTGCTTCGGTCGGAAGCCCGAGAATCCAAGTCCTATTGGCAAGGTTTTCACTTTGTAAATAATTAATTAACGTGTCTATATCGTGACCGTCCATTTCTCTATAAGTAGGGATGGCAATATTGTAAACATGAATCTTAGGAATTACGCTATTCTCTGTAAACTCTTCAAAGTTCTTCGACCAGTTTGTATATTCTTTTATATCAAATTCATACGCACCAAATTTTGGTTTTTCACCCTTTTCGACGTTTATTTGATAAGCAATGTACACGTCGTTGGCAGGATTACTTGGAAAAACTAAATAGTGCGGCTTACCTGAAGTATCCTGCAATGAAATCGCAACAAACATTGCAAAATACCCTTCCCTTAGGCGCTGAAATTTGCGGTCTTTGAAAAATATCTCTTTGTTTTTTTCCTTTGCGTACTCACGTTGAAAAATTAAATAGACACTCTCCACAGAGAGAAGTCTATCAAGTGGAAAAATATCATTTTCCGTTTCAGATATTCTTTTTTTTAAAAATTGATCTTCAATCATGTAATTTAAAAAACTTGATGCTCATTCGGGTAAAGTTTTACATAAGTCTCTTGAGCTTCATTGATGGCTCGCACTAAATGACGTTTTAAATAAAGCCTATGTGCCCCATAATAAAATGCAATGTCGTCTGCATACTCTGACGACGCCATAATTTTATCACCAATAGATATCGCATTACCTTTACCAACAATCATGGTGAATACAAATTTCAACTGAGTTTTTTTATCCAAAAGATTTTCAGGGGAATTCAAATGACATATTGCGTTGCGTATTTTGCTCACCAAATCAGTTATATCAACATCATCCTGTGAGATGTCATCACTAAATCTTATTCTATGGCCAAGCGCACTCAACTTCTGTAGAAGATCATGCAGCTTTAAAGCAATGGAAACAAATGATGACTCTTGAAAAGGCTGTAATATCGGTGCAGAGAATACACCGGTGCTCAGTAATCCTTTAATTGTCTCCATGTCGGACCTCAATTGATCTTTTGTAAAAAAGTCATCTTTATCCATAATTAGTATACACTTTGTTATTTTTCCTCAGTTATAAAGTGTAGTGCTGAATCTGAGTCATCAACCCGTGCCATCAAGCCAGGACTCGGCCTTATTAGGCTTTGTTTGATAAAATTTGCAAACTTTGGTTCAACCGAATTTATATAAGCAACATAACCGGTGATACCCTCTCTACTAGGGATTAGGTCAACAAAACGGCTAATTTTTGAAGTCCGATCCACATGTTCGTTTAATCCGTATTTACGGATGTAATAAAGCTCTAGTCTGATATTTCTTTTTAGACGCTTTGATAAACGCGGAACACTGTCGCACACCGTTAATCCTGTCACATATTGGCATCCTCCGCGTCTAGACAATTTACATTTATGCTCATTAACCAAAAAGTCATTCGAGGCAAGAATACTTGTAACATCTGCCATTGAAGGAAGAGTGGCATCGCTTGAGATACTTAGATCATCCGCGTAACGAGTGTAGATTGCGTTGTGAGCATTGCATAGTTTTTCAAGCTCATTATCCATTTGCCGAGATACGATATTAGCCAGGACGGGGCTTGTAGAAAATCCCGTAGCTAAAACTCCGTCTACGGTAACTAGTTTAGATAAAATGCTTGCGTGTTCTTTTTTGAATCCTATTTCAACAAATATAGCTTCAACCTTGTCTATTTTAATTGATTCAAAAAAAGATTTGATGTCTAGATTCAAGAGTAACTTTTTTCTCGTATGCTGCTGAGCATTTGTCACAATGGATCGACTAACTACAAAGCCATGCACGCAATCTGGAGGTATATAAAATTCACTGAGCATGAGGGTCAGTATCTTTAAAAAATTCCTGAAACCATCGTCTTGAACGAAATAGACCGTACGAACGCCGCCGCTTCTTTTGGAAAGACTACCTTGATAGATGAACTTACTTTGATGAGTTCTAAAATCTTGAAACTGTTTCGTAGTCAAACCGAAAAACCTAGAAAGTTGATCTAGATTGTTTATGCCCGTTAGTTGGGAGAGGTCTAGATGCATAATTGAAGTCCTGTGCTAGGTAAAAGTTCCTACTCGTCAGCAGGCACGAACTCGCGCCTTATCCTAATAGCACAGGACTTCATTAGACAGAGTAGACCATTATAAGCTCTGAATAAAGGCCTTAATTTTTTTTCCTCGATCATAATATATTGGCTTTTTATTGCTGGCATTAACAATAAGTCCGATTTTGTCTTCAACAATTTGTAATTCTTGCTTAGGCCAAGTGGTGCTTTTCCGTCTTGTTAAAGCTGAACAAAATATGCCCAAAAAATAATCGGGAAGAATGGAAAAGAGATCATTCTTTCCTATAACTGCTACCTCAAAATTATATTTCAGAGTTTGAATGCACTGCTTAAAGAAGACTTTATCCTGACCCTTTTTGCTGCTAAGTTGTTCAAAATTAAGCTTAAATACTACCCTGCTAAGTTTCTGGTGCTTACGGGCTATTTTATCTAGTAAGCTTGGTAAAAGCGTCTCATACACAAAAGAGTCCTGTTGCTTCTTAGACATACCTTTTACTCCGTTTTTTTTGTAGGCTATGTATGCTGAAAGAGGTAGTTGATAAAACTTATGCAACAGCATCTGTCTTGCAGCTATAGCATGAGAGACATAATGAAATTTAGCAGAACCGGTATAATGACTAAAAATTGGATCCCGCATCAAAGCCACGACTTCGTTGGCAATAATTTTTTGGTTTCTGATTCCGTCAATGATGACGATACTTATTCCCAAAAAATTTTTAGCGTATGACTCATCTACATAAAAAATAATGGGTCTTTTTGTTGAAATCATATAAGCAGGCTAATCGAGAAGAGTTATTCACTACCTTGAAAACTGGTTAGCCAGTTTTCAATGACAAGAAACTAAGATATTATTTTATCATGGATGTGACAAAGAAGAACGCCGACCAAAGATTGTCTTTAGACTTTTTAAACACGGTAAGCGCTAACACAAGAGTAGCTATTATTAATGCTATAAATATTATTTGTGACGAGTGTGTGGTCGCGCAAACTAAAAAACAAAAAAACGATCGAATCATCAAGCTACCTTTTGATGAACCGTTTACCAAGAACCCACAATTACCAATGGATCTTTATTTAGCGAAGAATGCGCTAAAATTGATTAACCACACATTGCAATGGGAGCCCGATGTTTTACTTGATGTCTGGTGTATTGAGCGCACAACCGAGACATACTCTTGGGAGCAAGTAGTCCAACGATTAAAAAATCTTGCTCAAGCAATCGATAATAAGTACGACACAGAACACAACAATACAGTTTCCAAACATTTCATTGAACTGCGCGGCGAACATATGTTCTGTATGGACAAGCAAATTGATTTCCCAAATGAAAATGCTCTCTATGTTGTGTTTGTAAAAGCACTTTTGAAGTTGGCGGATGAAAATGGCTTTGCCAGTTACGAAGCGATTGACTACTACATATCCCAACATACCGGAGAGAAACTTGATAGCTTACCGGAAAAAAAGAAACGAATGTCTAATGCATGTGAAAATTTGTACAGGAAGCGCCAGAATCAAAAGAACCCGTTCCCAAAAGTTACCCCCAAAGGATCGCCTGTCATTCGTATCAAAGACGGTAGTGGATACGTCTTTAACAATTCCTACGATTCATAAAATACTTGCATCGAACTTGGGGATAACGACTTTACAGCCGTAATTCCTCCTTTTTATCTAGAAAAGAAGGGCACTAAAGAAATCACAAGAAGATTAAAGAAAGCTTATGCTGGTAGCATAGGCTTATTTTTTATCTTTACTTTTATGAAAAGCGAATTGTCGGTCGTCGAGGTACCAATCGAGAAGCTCCGTCCTGTCGAGTACAACGCACGCACACATAATCAAGAGCAGGCAAATCATCTGAAAGAATCCATCCGTCGATTTGGGATAGTTGATCCCATTATTTGTAACGCGGCACCGGAACGGCTCAATATCGTCATTGGCGGTCACTTCCGACTAGAAGTGGCAAGTGAACTTGGATACAAAACTGTTCCTGTTGTCTACGTCACAATCCCAGAGCTTCGGAAAGAAAAAGAACTAAATGGACGTTTGAACGCGAACGTCGGAGAGTTCAGCTACGAACTTCTGAAAGAGTTTGGCGAAGAACTACTCACTGACATTGGTTTCTCGTCAGAAGAGTTAGATGACATCTTCCCTATCGAGGAAACGCCTGAAGAATTTAGCCTTGAGAAAGAATTACGCAAGCTAGACATCAAAGAAATAACGGTCCAACCAGGAGACATATATGAACTGCATGGGTCACGCGTTATGTGCGGCGACAGTACAAATCTTGAACACATGCAAAAGCTTGTGGCTGGAGCACAGATAGACATGTGCCTTACAGATCCCCCTTATATCCTCGACTACCTACACGGCAAAAAGAAGAGTAAGGCAACAGAGGGGTTTGGCTACAAGCGAGACAGGCGATACCTCGGAACCGATGTCTTGCCGCCAGACTTTACTCAGCAATGGATGACGAACGTCGCCAGTGTAGCGGCACCGGATTTTGCCATCATAGTCTACGAGAACTGGAAAAACCTTCGTACTATTTGGGACGAGATGGAGAAACACTGGAAGATTAAAAATATGATTGTGTGGCACCTTGCCAACCGTCACCAAGGATTCTCAGCAAAATATAAGTTCTTCTCCAAGCACGATATAGCTGTTGTCGGCGGTTCTGGTAATGTCCCCTACAACACAACACCCGAAGAAGGTCCGCTACAAGAAGAGTACGAAACGGCGCTATTCGCTATCACGGGAAAGCCACAGTGGGAGGGGTACCAAAAGGGACAAACTTACATGCCCACCGATTTCATTGACTTCCGCGCCTCTGACGAGAAGAGCTCTGGACAGGGAGTCATATTTGGAACAAAACCGGTTGAAATCTTAGTGCCCTACATCAAGGTACTGACGAAGCGGCAGCAACTTATTTTAGAACCATTTGGTGGGAGCGGCAGCATACTCATTGCGGCCACAAAGCTACAACGACGCTGCTATCTTATGGAGAAGGCACCTGAGTATACTGAAGTAATTTTGAAGCGCTGGGCCAAGGCTACCGGTGAGGTGCCGAAAAAAATTGCATGATCAAGAAAGGTACAAAGACAGAGTTGCTTAAGGAGTTGGCAAAAATTGGCAATGTCTTTTCTGCCTGTTATAAGGTTGGTGTTGGTCGAACCACCTATTACCGATGGTACAACAAAGACAAAAAGTTCAAGGAAAAGGCGGACGAAGCGATTCACATCGGCCGGGCGAATATTGTTGATCTAGCTGAGCATGGCCTGTCCAAAAAAATTCAAGAAGGCTATTTTCCAGCTATCAAATTCACACTTGTTTCTCTCACTGAGCGTTACCGAAAAAAATCTGTCTCTGTAACACTCTCACAACCGGCAAAATCTATGGAGGACGAATTAGCTGAAATGAAGTGGGTTGAAGACAATGAAGATTACGAAAAACAAGAACTAGCAACTGACAGTGTCCCTACTCTTTAACTACTTACTTCTGCAGGTAACGCCTTGCAGTCTCCACTGTTCTAGACGAATGTTATAGATTCTCTAGTATCCATTTTTGACATTTGTTCGCTTGTGTTATTGGCATTTCCGCCGTCGCAAGAACGACTCCTTTGCCGATAACTTTCAATATACCTTTACCCCAACCCTTTGTGTCTATTGTTACTGTTTCGATATCCTTAATCGGAACGGAGAATGTTCGACCATATGGATGTTGAAAACTTAAAAAATCATTTTCGATTCTTAGCTTGCCACCCGCCCCGAACAAACCGATGTTGTACATTTTTGTACTCATAGAATAAAACTAAAAAAATAAGCGCTCATACATGGTGAGGGCTTCTTAGATACAGAAAACCCACCACCAGGCGGACCTTGCGGCCCATATATAGGTTTCCCTATATAGCGCATCGAGCGACCCTGATGATGGGGTCTTTATTCTCGATGCGACTTGCGACCATGCCGACAAGATTACTCCTGATGGTTTAGGTCATTACTATTCAATTGTGCCTTCAATGGTAGCTAGCACCCAGACAATAATCAAGTCGCTTTTGAGGGGGCTTACCTACAGGTTACCTACAGATTTGGACGTTTTCAGGCCTAGACTTCCCCCACCGTGACGGTACTGTGTGGCTACTATGTCATATCAAACAAAAGTAGCCGCTCGGCAGGCTTCAATTGAAGAAGCCAAAGAACCAATCCGTTATTGTCTCTACGCAAGAAAATCGACCGAAGAAGAGGAACGTCAAGTTATGTCGATTGATTCGCAAATGAAAGAAATGGGTGAACTGGCGATTCGAGAGAATTTGAATATTGTTGAGATTAAGCAGGAAAGTCATTCGGCAAAATCTTCAGGCACACGCCCGGTGTTTAAAGAACTCTTGGATGATATCCGCCAAGGAAAGTTTAACGGCATCGTAACCTGGGCGCCGGACAGATTAAGTCGAAATGGCGGTGACTTAGGAATGCTCGTGGACCTCATGGACCAAGGACACCTCAGGGAGATTCGTTCACACAGCCAACGATTTACTAATAACCCGAACGAAAAGTTTCTCCTGATGATTCTAGGGAGTCAGGCAAAGCTAGAAAATGATCACCGTAGTCTAAACGTACAACGAGGTTTGCGAGCCAAATGCGAGCGTGGACTTCGACCTTGCAACACCCCTATCGGTTACCTTACAGTACGAAGCACAAAGCCTGGTGAGCCGAGTTCAGTGATACCCGATCCAGAACGTGCACCAGTCATTCGGGAGATGTTCCGAAGAGTAGCAGAAGTAAAGATAACAGGACGTGGCATCAAGGATTGGCTAGACCAACAAAATTTCCGCACCAAAGGCGGGGCAAGAATAAGCCTTAGTGTGATATACAAAATCTTACGACAGCCTTTCTATGCAGGATCGTTTGAGTATCCTGTTGGTAGCGCAAAGTGGTACGAAGGTAATTATGAGGCGCTTATCTCGCGTAAGTTATTTGAACAGGTGCGAGAGATTATTGATGAACGGTTGAAGTCAAAGGAAGTTAAACCATATTCAAAAGAGTTCGACTTTACCAGGATGATGACGTGCGGCAGTTGTGG
This sequence comes from Patescibacteria group bacterium, assembly GCA_041675205.1. Classification (NCBI taxonomy): domain Bacteria; species Patescibacteria group bacterium. Next base: position 113,331 of record JBAYUF010000004.1, read on the forward strand.
TTCGGGGATAGGCGCGCAAGAACGAACCAAAACTATTAAAACAACGGGTGAAGAAAAAAGATACGTTTATTACTACTGCAACCGTGTGCGTAATAGGGACTGCAAGGAACCATACATGACAGAGGAGAAACTCATAGAGCAGTTGGAAGGATTGGTTGACACTATTGATCTTGATGAACTCAGGGCAAAAAAGCGACTCATGGGCGAGCTGGAAAGATTCAAACAGTTTACGACGAAAGTCTTAGGGAAAGGTGCCGACCTCGCGCTACCAAAAGGACTCGATCTTAGAAGCTACGCTAGATACTTGCTGCGGGAAGGATCGCGGGTAGAGAAGCGAGAATTATTGATGTGTTTTAAATCAAATTTATTGGTGACCCAAGGAAGAATTGTCCTCGATACCAAAAATCTTTAGCAGGTCTTTGCCTACGATAGCATTAGGAAGATGCTGGGTAACTTCTCCAAAAAATGGACTTGCCTGCGTTCGTGCGGTTCGCCCATGTTGACCACTTGTAATCTTTACATTCAGTTGCTTCGCAAGACCAAAATCAATATCTCTAAAAGACGACAGTATTAAAGTTTGTCTTGGTCTTGTTATTGCAACAAAGAAAAGCCTTTTTGCTTCAGCCTTCAATCGAGCAAGCTCGGTAGTTTGATTAGTGGCGATTAGTTTTGCCTCGTCTTTGATAGTAGGCACAAGCCCCGCAACGCAACCGATTACAAACACAACCTTAGCACTAAGCCCTTTAGATTTGTGAAGGCTCATAATACGAACATATCCAGCGTCGTCAGTAACTTCAGGAGATCTGATTCTATCTTGGAGTTTTGTAAAAAAACTTTTTAAGTCCATTTCTTCAGTGACATTTATCATTTCAATGATACTCAATATGACCTCGATATCTTCTGGACTTGTAGCGTCAAATAGAGCGGTTATAATTTCCGCGATACTTTTACCCTCAAGGCTTGTTCTTAGGGTCTCAATAACTTCATAGCGGTGGGTAATTTCAGTTGTCCCGATTAGAACAAGTGACCCTGATTTAATCAGCTCAAAAACTTCTTTTGGCGCCTTGTTCAACTCCTCCGCTTTCTGAAGGATTTTTTCATAGGTACCTGGCAATACGGTAGGCATTCCTACAAGAGCCCGAAGCGCGATCCGATCGTCTGGATACGCAATGTAATTTAACAACGCATACCCTTTTTTTGCCTTTTCTTTTTCTAAGGCTTCCTCTTGAAAAAAAGTATGAGCGTTAATTGAGAATGATGCTTTGAGCGCGTCTCTTAAAGCGTATCCCAACCGTCGTCGTGGAGAAAGTACAAGAATATCTTCTGCGGCTACTTCTCGACTTGCATTAATTATCATTGCGTTTATTACTTTTGCAGTTCCACTAGTCTCTTCGTCGATATTATCCCACTGTACTGCATGGACCTCGCCCTCTTCGTTTTGTGTATGTTCACTCAGCTGTTTGGAATGTCCATCCAGAAAATAACCCATTAACTCATTAGCCAGTCGGACAACTTTCTTTGGGCATCGCCGACAAATCTGGAGACTTACATCCTCGAGAGGATTGTGAGTCGATGAGAATTCGATTATACCGTCTGGATGTGCGTGCTTAAAGCTATATATTGATTGATCATCATCACCAATAATCAAAAGCTCTCCTTTAATTGCTAGTAAATCAATCAAAGATTGCTCTGCTTTATTGAGGTCTTGGTATTCATCAACCAGAATAAAATCATACTGACTTAATTCCTGCGCTGCTGGGTTATTTTTTAAATAGTCGTATGCAATTGGTACAACCTCTCCAATCAACATGGCCTTATGTAACTGAAGCCATCGCAAAAGCTGATCTCGAAACCGTGCGTCCTCAGACGACCGAATAACACCTGGGGTATCTTGTTGCTGTCGAGCAAACGCACTCTCGTATGCGGTAAGTAATTTTTCAGTCTTGCGCTTTCCGTCAAATTTTCCCTTCAAATCTTCAAGTAAAAAATCTGTCTCAAAATCCATGAGCGGCCGAGGAGTTCTTCCGGTTATCTCTAGAACTTGCTCTCGACGAAGTATCTCAAAACAAACACTGTGTAGTGTTCGAGCACGAACTTCCTCAGCACCTTGCACGCCGAGAGAAGCTAAATCTTTTTTTAACGCATCGGCTGATACATTGGTAAAAGTAACTACAAGAATTCGACTTGGATCTTTGCCTTCTTCCAAAAGTCGCATGACTTTTCTCTGAAGCGCATAGCTTTTGCCTGTTCCAGGCCCCGCAAGAACGCGCATAGCCGAGCCCTGATGACTGGCAATTCGGAGATGCTCTCCATCAATACCTTGATTCCATGTTGTCATACTATACGTGCCTGCAATTTTTCGATAAAAGCCATAACTTCTTCGACTTTTTTTACAATACGTTTCTGCTCAGCAAGAGGCGGCAGTGGGACGACACAAGATGACCATCGCGTTAGGTTCACGATCGGTGTTGCGCCGCCAGATGCCTTACTCCATACAAGCTTCTGGAAGTACCCAGATCGAAAGGCGGAAAACAGGAAAGTGCTGTCTACTAAGCACGGTGTAATTTTGTTTATCTGTTGGTTGAATGTATGTATGCCACTCACTAACGCTGCCTTTCCTATGGTTCCACCTATGCACACCATCAGGACATCGCCTGGATGTAGATACTTTGATTCGGCTGCCCCCTGCTTTGTAATTAGTTTCGAGTACGAATTAATTTTGCCGTTCTGTACATCACCCGGACCAATAAACGGAATGTCCCCAGAATAATTCCCGGTCACTCCAGTGCGAGGAGTTTTCCCTGTATCCAATTTACCGATCTCTATGAGGCGCACCCATTTCCACGTTTTTGGGATATCAAAAGGAATTTCATCTACGGTTATTGGCTCAAATTCTTTTGTCTTTTTCTTTCGTCCTGCATCTCTGCCTCTCATTTCCGACTGAACTTCGTAGTAGAGTGCCTCTGCTGTTCCATCTTTCTTGTCTTGTGGCACGAGCCTGCCGGATACAGCGAGAGTAAGAAGTGCACCTTCGAGTTCCTTGAGATCGGCAGTAGTCTTTACAAGTTCTACGAGGTGTTCAAAAGCAACCCTTGGTTCACCCTTACCGAGTGACTGCATGGCACTAAGGGCAAGACGAGACCTTGTCTCATCGCGCTCTCGTTTCTTTGCTTCGAGCTCGTCGAGTTGCTTCATCACTTCCTCAACCTTTTTTATTATACGTTTCTGCTCTGCGGGTGGTGGAAGCGGAAACGGGATTAGATTAATAGTTGCAAGAGAGAGGTTCGCAATGTTAGTCACCTGCTTCGCATCTTTGAAGAATCTTGCACGAGCAAAATCAGATGAAAAAACCATTTGAAAATATTCTGGAAAAATCAAGTAAGGACGGAATACGCTTAGAAAACCTCCGAAGGAGTACTTCTCTTCTAAATTGCCTACGAGGCAAGACTTTCCAACCAGTTCTCTGCTGTTTGCCATCGATACGACTATATCGCCTTTCTTTAAATATTGATTTTTATTCCTAACATGTTTCTCTGGCACGTACAAAAGATTGCTCAAATCCAGAGTATCTTGTACGTTTCCGCTTCGTAACACCGGTATATAACCTTCCTCGAACTCCTTTGACTTATCTCCTCCCGGAAAGGTGATTCCACGGACTGAAAAAAACGTCTCTTGAAATCGAACCCATTTCCAAGAACTCGGGATTACAAATGGCACTTCTTCCTCTTTAATCTCTTGAGATTCTCCCACCCATTTCTTTTGACGTGTTGCCTCCATTGCAATTTTCAAACGCTCAGTCTGAATCTGCGCGTAAAATTCTTTAGCTGTACCCTCGTTGGCAACTTGTGGAACCAATTTTCCAGACACAGCAAGAGTAAGAACCGCCTTTCGCAGTCTCGCTACACCGTCGGGTACTTCTATAAAGTCGTCGATATTCTCGGCGACAACTTTAACATCATTTGGGGTCATGGTGCGAAAGAGCGTCAGTGATGACTGCGCGGATTTGTGCGAGTACTTCCTTTACCTCCTTTTGCTTTGTGCGATAAGTCGTCAATAGCATCTCCGGTGACTCGAGTACATCAACAGGCGTGCGTGGGTTCTTGATATCAAGGTTGTAGTTACGCTTTACTATCTCATCGATAGAAACCTTCCATGCATGATCGTTTTCCTCGCGGTTGTTCCACCACTTCTCCTCGACCTCAAACTCTTCTACGCGGATAGGGTTCGTCATTGAGTAGGCCTTCTGACCATCAGGGAATGGGTGCTCGTAGTACCACACTTCCTTTGTCGGTTCTCCTTTGGTGAAGAAAAGCAGGTTTGTTGCAATACTGGTGTAAGGCGCAAAGACACTCTTCGGCAAACGCACGATAGTGTGGAGGTCGCACTCTTCGAGCAATGCTTTCTTTAACCCGGTTTTCATCCCTTCGCCAAAGAGGGTGCCATCGGGGAGGACTAACCCAGCACGACCATTCTTCTTGAGCAAACGCATAATAAGCACCAAGAAGAGATCCGCTGTCTCACGTGTCTGAAACTCCTTGGGGAAGTTTGATTCGATACCCGGCTCTTCTGTGCCTCCAAACGGCGGGTTGGTTACGATGCAGGTTACTTTGTCGGTGTCCGTATAGTCACGTATTGGCTTCTCAAGCGTATTCCCGCGACGCATGGTCACAGGCTCTTCAATGCCGTGAAGCATCATATTCGTAATGAGTAACATAAACGGAAGAGGCTTCTTTTCTACGCCGTGAATACTTTGCTGAATCCTTTGTTCGTCTTTCACTGACTTTACTTGCTTACGCATGTGTTCCAGTGCATGTACCAAGAATCCACCAGTCCCCACGGCGGGGTCGAGTACTGACTCTCCGACTTTAGGGTCAACCATTTCCACGATGAACTGCGTCACTGCGCGAGGGGTGTACATCTCTCCGAAATTACCTGCACTCTGAAGACTCTTAAGGAGTCGTTCGTATATCTCATTGAAAGCGTGGCGGTCTTTAGAGGCGTTGAAGTCGATCTCATTTACCTTGTTGATGACCTGCTTCAGGAGCGTACCCTTACGCATGAAGTTGTAAACATCCTGAAATGCCATGCGCGTAAGTTCTGTGCGTTTGTTGCCACTCTCTGGGAGTTCTCGAAGTCCGGGTAAGAGATCATTGTTCACAAACTCAATGAGCTTGTCGCCGGTCATTCCATCGAGAGGACCCGCCCAAGTACGCCACTGGTACTTTTTTGGCAGAGTTGGCACGAACTTCTCCTTGCGGATCTCGAGTGCCTTATCCTCGTCATCGAGGATTTTCAAATAGATGAGCCACACCATCTGCGAGAGACGTGTTGCGTCACCGTCAACGCCAATATCTTGGCGCATGATATCTTGAATTGCTTTAATTGTTGCTGGAGTAAACATAATTTATTGTGCGTACACTACATCAAGCAACTCATCGACCATTTTGAAGTACCCATCCTTGCCACCAAAAAAAGACACGATTTCATAGTCCGTTCCAATCGAGCGCAAGGGCTCCAGAGTGAGGATACGAACACTTTCTATGTCTTTGAGCGTGACATCAGTGTACTTTGCAAGAAGTGCTTCAATTACTTCACGAGCCTTCCCACTATACTTATCGAGATAATTTGAACGACGAACAGCTTCAATCCGTTCGTTCTTTTTCATCATTTTTTTGTCGTAGGCAACATGCATGATGAGATCAAATAAATCAAATTCTGCACCTACTTGCTTTTGCAACTCTTCGAGCGGAATACCACTTTCATCTATTTCATCAACGATTGCTTGGCGGCGTTCTGCGGACTGCCAAGCAGTAAAGAAGCTATCAAGTGTCGGATAGTGAGTGAGGATATTTTTACGTGTAAAATCCTTCAACGAATGGGTGAGGAGTTTTCCATCTGGACCAAGATATTGCACTTGTTCTTTCACAACTGCGTACGGTACGCCGCTTAGTTTAAATACAGGCGGTCTGTCAATAATAGTGAGCCCCTGACCCTGCGAAATAATGGCGTCGACTAGTTTATCCTCGTCCACCTTTTCCTCGACCGCTACATCTTGAGGATCTTGCTCCTCGAGTTTTTCCGCAATATCTTCATCTCCTTTAACTTCAAATACGCGCTCAGCAACACCATCAAATCCAGGATCAGCGAAAAGTTTTGTAACACCTTGAAAATCCATGATGGTAAACCACATCTTGCCCTTATCTTCTCGGACACGAGTTCCGCGACCAATAATCTGCTTAAACTCAGTCATGCTCTCAATTGGCTTGTCGAGCACAATTAATTTACAGGTTTGTGCATCAACTCCAGTTGAGAGTAGTTGAGAAGTAGTGACGATAGTTGGGAACTTTTCTTCTGGATCAATGAAACGGTCAAGTTGGTTTTTGCCTTCCTCGTCGTCACCCGTAATTCTCATGACGTAGCGAATATCCTCTCGGGCTCGTTCGCCAGCCGCGTTCACTAAAGCTGACCGCATACGCTCAGCGTGTGCCGTGGTACGACAAAAAACGATTGATTTTGCGTAAGGGTCTTCAACCGCGGAAAGGTACTCAATAATCTTTTCCGCTATCACCTTTTCGCGCTTCGGAAAAATGACGGACTTATTTATGTCACGCAACTCGTAGATTCTATCGTCTACAAGGTTACCGTTATCGTCCAATGTCCCGGGCGCTGGACGCCAGCCCGTAATATCATTATCGAGTAACACTCTTAACACTTTGTAGGGTGCCAAAAAACCATCGTCTATCCCTTGCTTTAAAGAGTATGTGTAAATGGAGTCGCCAAAATAATGTGTGGTACTCGTATCACTTGTCTCTTTTGGTGTCGCAGTAAGGCCAAGGTGCGAGGCTTCAGTAAAGTGATCGAGGATTTCGTGCCACTGACTATTTTCTGAAGCGCTACCACGATGACATTCGTCAACAACAATGAGGTCAAAGAAATCTTTAGGAAGTTTTTTAAATAGTTTCTCTTCTTCGGTGGTGCCGCTCATTGCTTGATAGAGACCCAAGAAAACCTCATGTGCCATGAGCGACCCAAGATCGTTGAAGTTCTGTCGAGAAATCTTAGTGAGTGCATCTCCAAAATGCTTAAGATCATTCACCCGGGCCTGGTCCACTAAAATATTTCTATCAGCAAGAAAAAGAATACGCTTGGCGCTGCCGGACTTCCAGAGACGCCACATGATTTGACCAGCTGTGTATGTTTTTCCAGTTCCCGTGGCCATTACCAATAAAAGACGTTTTTCACCTCGCGCGATTGCTTCGACAGTGCGGTCTATTGCGATTCTCTGGAAATAGCGTGGGGATTTATTTGGATCATCAGAATAAAGTGGGGTTTCGATTACATTACGGACGGCTGACACTTCACCTTTCCACTTAATATAGCGCTGGTAGAGTTCATCAGGGGTAGGAAAATTTTCGGGGGTAAGTGTAGTCTCAATCGTTGTTGTAACCCCAGTTCGATCATGAAAAAGAAATCCCTGCCCATTTGTCGAAAAAACAAAAGGAACGTCAAGTGCTTCGGCATAAGCAAGTGCCTGCTGCATACCGGTGCCAAGATCTTTATGCGCGGATTTTGCTTCAATAAGTGCGAGTGGGAAGTTCGGGCGATATTCAAGTAGAAAATCCACCTTCTTCCTTTCGCCACGCTTTGCAACACGGCCGCTCACATGAATGCGACCCATAGTGTATGGGTACTCTTCCCGAATCTGGTGATCCGCCCACCCAGCATTAACTATTGCTGGTCTTATGTGACGATTTCGTGTTTCTTCTTCATTCATATTTGGATAGTATATCGCGAACGGCCCATTAACAAAAACGGCCCGTGTGGGCCATTTTTTTGTCTACTAGCTATAAAATCCAATTGGAGGCAGACGGGTCCATATGGACAAAATTTACTTGGTTGGGGGGGTGGGATTTGAACCCACGACCTCGAGGTTATGGGCCTCGCGAGCTGCCAGACTGCTCTACCCCCCGACAGTGTTAAATATTGTCGCTTTTCAGCGAGTTTCAAGTATACGAGTGGGTGGGGGTGCAGTCAAGGAGGATTAATTATGTCTTTTCCTCTTCTTCTGCAAACTGAGGGCAAAACTGTGCACTACCACTTTTCTGTTATAATTTTCAAATGTTAGACAAAAACCAAAAGGGAGAATTATTCGTTCTTTCAGGATCGATGCTCTGGGGGCTATTTCCTGTTGTAACCATTCTTTCATTTGGCAGTTTGTCGCCACTCACATCGCTCGGATGGAACACGCTCCTCAGCACACTGCTCTTCGTTAGTGTTATTGCATTTAAAAACAGCTGGCGCTTACTGAAAGAAGTGTCAGCATTTCGAGATATATTCTGGGTCGTTGTTTTTCTCGGCATTCTCCACTACGTCTTCTATTTTACTGGTTTGCAATACACCAGTGCTGGCAATGCAAGCATTATTGCGCTGACGGAAATTATATTTAGCTACCTATTCTTTCAAATCTGGCGCAAAGAATCACTTCCCATAAAACATATTGTCGGTGCGGGACTTATGCTTCTTGGGGCTTCAATTGTTCTCTATCCAAATATTACAACACCAAATCGTGGGGACTTTCTTATATTGGCGGCGGCGGCGGTTGCACCACTCGGAAACTTCTTTCAACGCCGTGCCCGTACTAAGGTGAATGCCGAAACGATTTTATTTTATCGGAGTATAATCAGTGCGCCATTGATTCTCATTGCAGCGTACTCTTGGCAAGCTACTTTTTCATGGATGGCTATTTGGAAATCAGCACCCTACCTTGTTGTAAGCGGGCTTTTGCTCTTTGGCCTCAGTAAACTTTTATGGATCGAGGGCATCCATCGCATCAGCGTTACGAAAGCGAATGCCCTCTCTTTCCTTTCCCCTCTTCTCACCCTTCTCTTTGCGTGGCTCCTACTCAACAACGCCCCAACAATCTGGCAACTATCAGCTTTTGTGCCAATGTTTTTTGGTGCAATGTTCCTGCACAGCAACCAAACAAATGAGAAATTATCGCTTCACTAGACGAGCTGCCTCAAACACCACGTTCGCCGCCACCCAGTTTAAATTCTTCATATAGTCTTCGATGTACGCTTTGCGGTCTGAGCCGTAATCAATGAAGTAAGCGTGTTCATAGACGTCGAGCGTGATAACTGGAATAGCGCCCCACACCCCGCCTTGGTTGTGCGCATCACCAGTGTAAACTTTCAACGCTGCCTCGTGTGTGTCCCAAGCGAGCACCGCCCAACCGCGTGCGGCCATACCACAGGCTTTGAAGTACGCGGCAAAATTTTCAAGTGAACCAAATTTCTCAATAAGCGCATCGAGCAGCGCGCCGCTCGCTTTACCGTCGCTCCCGAGCACGTTGAAATAATATTCATGAAGGTACACGCCGTTCGTGGCAAATGTTTCACCGTCCTTCAAGGCGCGAAGTTCTGAGTACGTCTGATTCGCTCCGGCCAGGTCCTTCTCCCCTTTTTCAAAACCTTCCAACGCATCTGCTATCTCGTTCTTCTTCTTTACGTATCCCATGTAGAGGATATCGTGATGAAGCGCCATGGTCTTGTCTGAAATACCAATAAGCGACTCTTTGAACGGCAGGGGCTTCCCTTCGTAAAGTTTTGCCATACTATTGCTGATTAGTTAAAGCTTATAGGCTGACTATACACCCGGTTACTGAGTAGCAAAAGGCTATCGGTTTTCTGAAAAAACCTTAATTGGTGGTACTAATTTCACTACTTCTGGGAGCACCGTTAGCACCCGCGTAATGTCCGCGGCTGTGGTACTGCGACCAAGGGTAAAGCGAAGTGAACCCGATAAAAATTTTTCTGCTAAACCGCACGCCAGTAGTACATGCGACGGTCGGCCTTTACTACTCTCGCACGCTGACCCAGTACCGCAGTGAATTCCCTGTTCGCTTAAGTATACAACTGCCGGATCGGCATCCAGATTAGGTAGTGCCAGGCTCACATGATTAGGCAAACGCTCTGTGCGGCTACCGGTAAGTACTGCATCAGGAAAAAGTTTCTCGAGACCAGCCATGAGTTCGTCACGCAATTTTGTCACCCGTTCTATCTCTGAGCCACGGCCATTGTGCACAAAGTCCATCGCCGCCGCTAAACCAACCGCACCAGCCACATTTTCCGTGCCGGCAACGAGCCCCTGCTCTTGCCCGCCACCAATGGTTAGTGGCGCCAGCTCTACCCCTCGGCGCACGAACAAAGCGCCAACACCTTTCGGCCCATATATTTTTCCCGCATTTAACGTGAGCAGGTCAACGCCTAATTTCTCAACGTCGAGTGGTAAGTACTGCACTGCCTGACACGCATCAGTATGAAAACGAACGAGCGGCAAATCAGACGACGCTCTTTCGATATTTAAACGTCGCAGTAACTTGCCAATTTGAACAATTGGTTCAATGGTTCCGATTTCATTATTAGCGTACATCACTGACACGAGCACAGTGTTTTTTTGAACGGCGGCAATAACCGCCTCTGCGGCGACCAAACCATCGTGGTCAACCGATAACCTTGTTACGGTTACCTCGCCACGTGCCTCTAAATATTCCAAAGGCTGCAGCACGGCTTGATGCTCTATGGCTGTGGTAACGACGTGCGGCTTTACCACTGTACGAACAGAACCAACAATGGCCAGGTTGTCGCTAGCCGTACCACCCGACGTGAACACAATTTCATCTTCATGCGCACCCAAGTGTTCAGCCACTGCTCGCCTAGCAGCTTCCAGCGCCACCCGCCCTTGGCGCCCAAGCTTGTGTACGCTCGACGGATTACCAAACCGTTCTGAAAAATATGGCGCCATGACGGCCAACACATCCGGCGCTAAAGGCGTGGCTGCGGCGTGATCAAGATAGCTTTCTGGTGTCTCTTTTTTTCCAAACATAAAATCAGAGTAGCCGAGGCTACTCAATGAAGCAACACACTTATAATTGACTTCGCCGCCGACGTTTCTCCCAAACGTCGGCGGCGAGTGCGATGTCGACTTGCCCTCCTCAGGGCTCGTGAATTGGCGCCATGACCATCATCAGGCACGTGACAACGTACAGATACCATCGATTCACTCGAGGCACTGCAGTCATCCAGTCGACCTGAATGGCGAAGTGCTCGATGACTTCCCGACCGAGTCCGACGAGCGCGACGCTGATGATGAGAGCCGTGGCCAAGTGAATCAAGACCACGTGCGGCACCGATATTCGGCGCAGGCAATCACCAATGAGCATGCCGCAGACAACCCAGGCAAAAACACCCATGATGAAGCTCGACACCCAAATGGCCGAAACGTGGCCGACACTGCTGGGGATGGGCGAGATCATGAGATACTCGCTAATCGGTGCCAGAACTGCCCAGACGCAGAGCAGGAGCAAAATGGGCGGCTCAGTTTCGCTGTAACTTCTCATGTTCCCTCCTCGTGCCGTTGTAACGGCGTCGGAAATTGTTTTGGACACCTTTTTTTAACAAGAACTAGAGTAATGGTCAAGGAAAAGCTGTCTTACCAACGGCCTCTTGCCTTGCTACACTTGTCTACCGGATATGCAATATAAAAACCCCATAAAACCATCAGTTGTTGACTACCAATTCGGCTTTTCAAGTGCGGTTGAAAGTGACCGCGTGGCACTTGGCCTAACCGAAGAAACCATTCGTGAGATTAGTAGCCGACGCAATGAACCAGATTGGCTGCTGCAATGGCGGCTTTCGGCCTACCGAAATTGGCTCACCATGACCGAACCACGCTGGGCAAATGCGCAACTTCCCGCCATAGATTTCCAAAGCATGCGTTACTACGCTGCGCCAAAAAAACGACCACGGCTTGGCAGCCTCGACGACCTAGACCCGAGTATTCGCGATACGTTTGAAAAGCTCGGCATACCGCTCACTGAACAAAAGCACCTGGCGAATGTGGCGGTGGACGCCGTACTCGACAGTGTCTCCATTGCCACCACATACCAAGAAGAGCTCCGCACGTACGGCGTTATTTTTTGCTCATTTGGTGAAGCCGTTCAAAAGCATCCCGACCTCGTGAAGCAATACCTTGGTTCAGTTGTGCCACCGAATGACAATTTCTACGCAGCTCTCAACGCCGCAGTGATGAGCGACGGCACGTTCGTCTACATTCCAAAGGGGGTGAAGTGCCCGCTCGACTTATCTTCTTACTTTCGTATGAATGACGCCGAAACTGGCCAATTCGAACGGACACTTATTGTGGCGGATGCTCAAAGCGAAGTGAGCTATCTCGAGGGCTGTACGGCACCAAAACGAACTACGCAGCAACTACACGCAGCAGTGGTAGAAATTGTTGCCAACAAGGATGCAACCGTTCGCTATGCAACCGTACAGAACTGGTACCCCGGTGACGAACATGGCACAGGCGGGGTCTTGAACTACGTTACCAAACGAGGTCGCTGCGCTGGAACACGAGCAAAAATATCTTGGACACAAGTAGAAACGGGTGCGGCTATTACCTGGAAATACCCGAGCGTGCTGCTTGATGCTGACGACTCTGAGGGCGCGTTCTATTCAGTAGCAGTCACCGCCGGACATCAACAGGCAGACACTGGCACCAAAATGATTCACCGTGGTAAACGAACAAAAAGTACCATCATTGCAAAAAGCATTGCGGCGGGAAATAGCACCAGTACGTATCGCGGTTTAGCGGCCATTGCACCAACTGCAGAAAATGCACAGAGTCATGCGCAGTGTGACTCGCTTATTATTGGACCTCGGGCGCATGCCGCCACCTTCCCCACGCTCGACGTCAGAACACCAACGGCTCGCGTTGGCCACGAAGCTACAACAACAAAACTAGGTGCTGATCAGCTGTTTTATCTCGCGAGCCGTGGCATTCGCACTGACGAAGCTGTTGGACTCCTCGTGAATGGGTACTGCCGAGAAGTAACTGAACACTTACCGTTGGAATTTGCCGTAGAAGCGAAACGGCTATTGGCGCTTACGCTCGTTGGTACGGTTGCTTAATATGTTCACTGTCAATAATCTGAGCGTTGCCGTTAACGACGTTCCTATTCTTAAAGACGTGTCGCTCACTATTCCAGCGAACGAAACGCATATCCTCATTGGACCAAATGGAGCGGGAAAAAGCACACTCTCGCTTGCCTTGGCTGGCTCACCAGCAGCTACAATTACTAGCGGAACGATTGTCTGGGACAATGAAGACATTACGAAGCTTCCACCAGAACTCAGAGCACGGCTTGGTTTATTTTTAAGCTTTCAACACCCACCAGAAATTCCAGGCGTAAGCACGATTGAATTTCTGCGTACTGCCGTAAACGAGGTACGCATTGCACAAAAAAAGACGCCCTTTGACCCGCTTCCCTTTTTAGAACACGTCCGAGCAGTAAGCAGTCGTTTCGGATTTTCAGAAATGCTTACTATGCGTGGCGTTAACGAAGGGCTCTCGGGTGGTGAAAAAAAGCGTAGCGAGCTACTGCAGCTCTTACTGCTTGAACCACGTTTGGCAATTTTAGACGAACCAGACTCTGGGTTAGACGCGGCGGGGTTAGAAACACTCGTCAACGTAATCACTGCCGCTCAGAAAAATGGCACAGCATTTCTCATCATCACTCACTACGACGCGCTCCTAAAGCGGCTCGATACCCACGGCACGTATGCAATAGCGAATGGTGTTGTTGTGAAAAATTCCTTATGAGTATTAGCGAACAAGCATCGCGCTCTGTGTTAGCAAACGACGTAGTACGTGAACTTATCACTGCTCCGACTGACAAAACAACGAGTATTACCGTCGCCGCTAACGCCCACTACTATGTCTCCATACTGCTCATTGGTTCTGGCGTACAAACACTAGCTATAACCCTAGCCGGTGAAAATGCATCAGCAACTATTGCCGCCCTTCTGCTCTCTAAAAACGACGAGCAAGCTGAACTCGTAGTCACCGTTATGCATCAGGCGCCAAACACCGTAAGCCGTCTAACGGTGCACAGTGTTGCAAACAACAACAGTAGTATTGCTGTAAATGGTCTCGCCACCATTACTGAAGCTGGTTCAGGCTCCGACGCCGATATTCAATTTCGCTCTCTACTGCTGTCCCCAAGCGCACGCGTAAAGGTTAAACCAGAATTCACCTTGGCGGTGGATGATGTCGCTTGCAAACACGGCGCTGCCACCGGACCGCTCGACCAGGCCGCTATTACTTACTGTGCGACCCGAGGGATTGATGCCTTAGCCGCAACGCGTCTCATGCTGAGTGGCTTTGCCACGCTCTGCTACAGTGCTGCACCGGCAGATAAACTAGTCGCTATGAAAAGGAGAGTAAACGAATGGGTCACACAAAATTATGTCCACACAACCTAGAATACTAGCCGACGATTTTCCGTCGCTTCGAATCGACGGAAAACAAATAACATACCTTGATGCCGCGGCTACCACTCCAACGCCAAACGTCGTCATTGATGCTGTACGGAAAGCAATGGAGCAGGGCATGGGCGCAGTTGATGCTGGGCTTTATAAAACTGCTGAAGATGCAGCACTCGCCTACCGGGCGGCAAGAGAAACGGTGCGAGCGTTTATTCATGCTGAATCCATAGACGACATTATATTTACGAGTGGCGCTACAGCTGGCCTTAACCTACTTGCTGAAACGTACGGTCGGCGGCATTTACAAGAAGGTGATGAAGTCGTTGTCACCGTACTTGAGCACCACGCAAATTTACTGCCGTGGCAAAGAGTCTGCCGAGCAGCTGGCGCCAAACTCGCTGTGGTGAAAACAACAGCTCGAGGAGATATTGATTTTGCCACATTGGAGTCGCACTTGTCGGCGAAAACAAAAATTGTTGCCATAACGCACATTTCTAACGTTATGGGCACCGTACTCCCGATAGCACGTATTGCAGCAGCGGCACACGCCGTTGGTGCGTTCGTTGTTGTTGATGGCGCCCAGGCTATCGGTCACTACCCAATTGATGTCATTGCCTTAGGTGCTGATGCCTACGTAGCCAGTGCACATAAAGCCTACGGGCCAGCTGGCATTGGATTTCTTTACTTGAAGCAGCACATCGCTAACGAGCTACCACCATATTTGGTCGGCGGCCGCATGGTTGAAACCGTGAAGATTGGCGGCGCGACATTTCAAAACACGCCGCATCGCTTTGAAGCAGGTACCCCAAACGTAGCTGGCGCCATTGGCATGGCAGCCGGCATGCAGTACCTCTCTACTATCGGCATGCCACGCATTGCTACTGAAGAGTCAGCCTTAGCAAATTTGCTAACGAAGCAGCTGGCCGGCCTACCAGAAGTAACTGTTCTTGGTTCGCCCACCACTCACGCCGGTATCGTTAGCTTCACCGCTCACGGCGCGCACCCACACGATATGGCGGCGCTACTCGCAGAACGAGACTTTTATGTTCGGGCTGGCGACCATTGTGCAGAGCCACTTCACGAGGCACTTGGCCTACCAACGGGCTCGCTTCGGGTTTCGGTTGGCTGCTACACAACCGAAGCAGACATACTTGCCTTCGTGGCCGCGCTCGACGAAAGTCTTGGTGAACTCAAACGATAACTATGGAGAACAGCGGCTTGTATCAAGAAACTATTCTGGAGCGAGCGCGACGACCGCGAAATTTTGGTGAACAAACAAATGCTCTATCTGCCACCATACATAACCGCTCGTGTGGTGACCACTATACCATTCACGCCAAACCAAACGCGACGGGTGCGCTAACCGTAACGTTTACAGGCACTGGCTGCGTAATTTCTTTGGCCAGCGCAGACATACTGTGTGATGTGGTAAACGGAAAAGCAACAAATGAGGCACTCACTACGGCGGCTGCACTTACTCATTGGCTCACGGGCACGATAGTAGCACCAGATAAACGATTACTTATTTTTGCAGGCGCCAAAACTCGTTTCAGTCGGCGTGGCTGCGTTCTCACGCCGTGGCAAGCGCTTACCGCGGCTCTAAAAACTATTGAAGCCCCCACACCTGACGAAGCAGTTACTACAGAAACCATTTACGCTGCTTTAAGAAAAGTCATGGACCCTGAACTCATGGTGAGTATTGTTGACTTGGGTCTCGTGTACGACGTTAAAATTGATACTGAACACAACGTTATGATTACTATGACCTTTACAACGCCGCACTGCCCGGCGGCTGAGGAAATAGTGAAAAACGTTCACGAAATCGTTGGCACCCTTCCTCATATTGGAAAAGTAACTATCACCATTACCTTCACGCCACCCTGGACGCGCGAACGAATTAACCCAGACGTTCGTTTTGCATTAGGCGTATAAATTTAGTGGGGGTCGTCAGCGCGATGCCGACGACCCCCTCTTCTTACCGTCGCTCCTTTCGGAACGGCGACAGTGACGCTGCGAGTAGCAGCAGGAAAACCAGGATCAGTCCCAGCCCCCAGTGCCCACTCGAATCACCATCAAACTCTTCTTTTCTTTCTTTCTCCGCCATACCACACCTCCTGCGTCAGAATGCAGCCATGTAACCACGTCTACTATTTATTTGCAATGAGAAACACTGGTCGACGTAGTAAATACCAAATGACTACGCCGTTTACAATAAACAAAGGAATGATGGAAACCGCTGGCACGAGTACGGCCGCATACGGCACCTGTGCGGTATATTGAATGATCCAAAGCACAAATTGTGACGCCATCCAGGCAGGTAGCCCCAAAAGCTGACCGAGCGGCACCGCAATAAATGCACCAGCCGCACCTAAGGCCCCAAAAAGCATAATAAAGGGGATAAACGGAGCAACAACCGCATTCACGATTGGCGCAATGAATGACAAGCGCCCGAAATGCCACACCAGTAATGGTGTTACCAACAGCTGCGCTGAAACCGTTAAAAGGAAAGCCTCTCGCACGCCAAATAAGGTTGGTAGTGACTCTGCGTAAACTTCAAGCCGTGGATAAAAAATAACAATGCCAATAGTCGCCAGAAACGAAAGTTGAAAACCGATGTCGTCAGTCAAAATAAATGGGTCAACCAACACCATTACAACAGCCGCAAACACAATTGCATTCCGTGCTGCCGAAGGACGGCCAAGCGCACTGGACACAACAACAAGCATTCCCATAATCGCGGCCCGAACGAGGGAGGCCTGTGCACCAACCGCACACACAAACCCAATAAGCCCTAGACCAA